>NZ_JANSHJ010000073.1:0-2441 GCF_047502615.1 Synechococcus sp. W60.3
GCGCGCCAGGCCATACACCAACACCGTGGTCAGCACCCCGCCCACCCAAGCCGCCAAGGGCACCCAAGCCGTCCACTCCCCCCAGGTGAGCAGCCCCACCGCCGCCAGGCCCGCCCCCGCCGAGATGCCCAGCAGGTAGGGATCCGCCAGCCCATTGCCCAACATCCCCTGCAGCAGGGCCCCCGCCATCCCCAAGGCCGCCCCCAGCAACTGGGCCAAAAGTGCCCGCGGCAGCCGCAACTGCCAGACAATGGTCTGCCGGACTGGATCCCCTTGCCCCCACAGGGCCTGCCACAGCTCCGCAAAAGTCATGGGAACGGATCCCAAGGCAATCGAGATCCAAAGCAGCAAGAGGATGACACTCAGTAGCAAAACCGCCAAGCCGACCGGCGAGAGGATCCGCCTGGCCTGCCCCCAGCGTGTCTCCGAGTCAACTCCTGATGACAGACGCCCTTGATTGGCCAACATCGCAAACCTCAGGACTTTTGAGAGGGGGAGAGCCGCAAGACAGCTCCGACCGGCTCGCCAGAGCAGCGAGCCCAACCCCGCCAAGCTTTCCAGCTTGTTGAGACTTAGATTCAATAAAGACGTAGCTGCCAGAATAACAGGCTTTCTGGGTTATTGCAAGTCAGTTCTAATAAGCTTCTGCCCGCGTCCCCCCCTTGAGTGCCAACCCTTTGGCGTGAGATCGGGCAACACCCAACCTACTCAGGCCTAACCTGCCAGGGATCCGACTGCCCCGGGTAGGGTCATTCCCAGCAGCCGTGGAATGGGAAGTCCTTGACATACTCCCCTACCTAAAGGCAGGGGATTCTTGTTCTTGGTTCTACGGGCGCACTTACCGTATCGGGTTGCCCCTCTACAGCAGCGGTGCATCTCTCCCCAAGCGTTCCCGACCCCCAGGCCCCCAGTGTCCCCCCCGATACGGGGGGGCACCCGGGGGCGGGGGGGCAGCGGTTCCCTTATGCCCTAAGGTACCGTTTTGCCATTTCAACCCTAAGACGCTTAACTTAAAGATGCTGAGCCCCAAAAGGCTTAGCCCCTTCTTCAGGATATTCAGAGCTGCATTCTGATCCCTATCCAGCACAAGCAGACACTTGGGGCAAATATGAGTTTGCGTAGACAGAGTCTTAACCACTCTATGCCCACAACCACTACAATCCTGCGTGGTGTATTGAGGCGGCACTGCTACGATTGCCTTGCCCCACACCTTGCCGTAGTAGTCTAGCCAGTGAGTGAATAGCGACCAGCTAGCATCTTGGATCGATTTGGCAAGATGACGATTTTTGACCAAGTTCTTCACCGGCAAGTCCTCATACACCACGATGTCGTTAGACATCACTACGCACCGGGCTAGCTTAATCGCCCAGTCTCTACGCTGGCGCTGGACTTTGAGGTCAATCCTACCTACTCGGTTCTTCTGTTTGTGGTAGTTGTTTGATTGCGGTTTTCTCCCTTTTGCGAACATCCTGCTCAACTTGCGTTGATGCCTTTTTAGCCGCTTCTCGCTGCGGCGCAAAAACTTCGGGCAATTCACGGTATTGCCGTTCTGGTCGGTGTAGAAATGCTTGAGCCCAAGATCAATACCGATAACATTGCCTGTGTATTGTCCTTGCTCCTTGCGGTCTACATCCAGACAGAACTGGGCATAGTACCCATCTGCTCTTCGGATCACCCGCACACGGTTGATTTTGGAGCTCAGGATATCCTGTCTTGCTTCTCCATTGCAGTACAGCGCAAAGGTCCCTGCTCCAAACCCGTCCGTGAAGGTGATAGACAGGCCATCATCAGATAACTTCCAGCCCGATTGCTTGTATTCCACAGACCGGCAATGCTTCTTGAACTGGGGATAGCCTTTCTTCTTTTCGCCCTGCTTGCACCGTCTGTAGAAGTTGGAAATCGATAGCCATGCTCGCTCCGCACTCGCCTGCCGAGCAGCAGAGTTGAGCTTATTCGCAAATGGGAACTCCTTCGCCAAGTCTTTGCAGAAAGCATACAGATGCTTCTTCCCTACCCCCCGATTGTCCATCCAATGGCGCAGGCATTTGTTGCGCACAAACTGTGCGGTGCGGATGGCTTCGTCCAAAGCTTGATACTGCTTTGGCGTCCCGTTGAGGAGTTTGGCTTCCCTGACTAACATGAATCTATTTTATTCTGGGTCTTATCAGATAAAACAATCTGCGCCTTATATCCCTGACCTAAAGGGCGGGGCTTTATGGCGCCGCTTGGTAATCTCCTCTCTTCCGGAGGGAGAGGGGGGAAGATCTCAAATCAAATAGAATGGCCCAAGCCGGTTAGCTTGGGTTGGATGGACCCTGAATTTGGCCCCCTCTTGCAAGCATTGGTGCCATGGCTTCTTCTGCTGAGACCACTTGGGATGCCCTGCAGGTGGATCCCGCCCTGCTCACCCCCATGATGCAGCACTACGTGGAGCTGAAGCG
>NZ_JANSHJ010000074.1:0-2147 GCF_047502615.1 Synechococcus sp. W60.3
GAAGTCGTTGCACCGCTCAATCGTATTCTTGGCCTATGCGTGATGACAACGATATAGGCTACGGTTCGCGCTATCCTTCCCTGCCCTGAAGGACGGGGCTTGCCGCGCCTTTTGGTCAATGGGATCCCTCTCCTCAGGGCACGACCAACACCGGGCAGGGGGCAAGATCGATCACGCGGTGGCTGACAGAGTTATTCTGCCCCTCTCCGGAGAGGGTGAGGCCGCGGGATCCCATTACAATTAGGCTAATCTCCAGCTCGTCTGCCACATCACAGATGACAAAAGGCACCTTTCCCTCTCGATACTCACTCTTGACGCTGTTGAGGCCGATTTGATGCAGGCCAGACTCCGTTTGCTTGAGCAGGTTGTGGATGTTTTGCCGAGCTTGTTCCGCCCTCTCCGCGTCCAGCTCCGCGGCATCCAGTACAGAGAGCAAGTACACCTGACTTTTGTAGCGCTGCGCTATGTCTGCCACCAAGGGCAAGGCGTGGCTGGTCTCACGCGAGTTGTCGATGGGAAAGAGCAGCTTGTCGAACATAGTCGCGGATTCCGCGGTCAAGCCCATTCCCTATCCAAGTTGGGGGCTTGCCCTATTCTATCAATTTTACCGGGAGCTCAATGGCCTCATTCCACCCCTGCCCGTTTTCCTGTTGTCAGGGGCTCCACCTGGGCTGCTTCGCCCTAGCTGCAAACGGAGCTCCTCTGCTGTTTGGATGAGTAGCCATTCTATCATCCCGCGAAAGTCCAGCCGCCCTAAGCCATGCTGGGCTGAAGTTTACGCAATTCCTGCCAAAAATCCATTATTTTCAGATTGACCAAACTTGGAAAAGAATAATGAAAAAAGTGTCGCCCCCCAGGGCAAAACCACATTTGATCCCCTGGCTTTAGGTGGTTTCTCCACTTCTCGAGCGAAGCAGGATCCACAATGGGGTCATCCTTGCTGGCGCAAACCAACATCGGCACCGACACTTTCTGGGCTGGAATCGCTATCACCTGAAATAGGGAGTGAGGTATGGGAGAAGTATCCAAATCTTTAGCCAGAGCATAGGAGAGTGAGCGTGCTCGCCACTGTTCTGAAGTAGGTAGAAGGCTCTGGGCTATACGCACCAAGAGTTGTTCCCGACTCCAGCAAAAGATTTTTCGCTGCACATAGAAATGGGCATGCCAAGTGGTAGCAGGCCAACCTCCCACGGCCAGCAAGGTCAGAGACTGTACCCGCTGTGGGTAACGGCAGGCAAAAAGATAAGCGGCCACCCCGCTCAAGCCGTGGCCGATAAGATGAACGGGTCGATCCCAAGCTTTGAGATATTCGTATAGCAGCGTGATTACAGTCTCCAGGCTACAAGGCTCATCCTGGGTTTGGTGGTACTCCCAGTAGGCTATCCGAAAGCATTTCCCCAGGGATCCTAATAAAGGCTGATCAAAGAGCTTGAGACTGGGAGAAATGCCCAGATACAGGGCCTCAAAAGCGAGCGCAGAAGCGGAGCTTAAACTCATATTCGCTATTCCATCTCGACTGTTAAAACCATCAAGGCTGCTAGCCAAACAAAAGATCTACAAAGTCCAGTAGCCAGAAACCAACCGGCAAAGTGCGGTTGAACCATGCAATTGTGAACAGTGCAATTGCCATTGGAAAATGCGGCCCAAAGGATCCGAGCCGATCTGGATAGAGGAGAGGGGACAATACCCCTCTCCTTTCTGCAGATCCCCGAACCAGGGAGCCTCAAACCTCATTCACAGCCCAGGCAAAATCTGGGCCAACACGTCCGCACTGTTCAGGAGCATGTAGGCAAACAGGGCACCGCCAACGCCGCCCACCAGAAACCCTCCCGCCAACTGGCTCCAGCCGGCACGGGTGCGCAAGTTTTCGGGCAAGTCCTCCGATCCTGCCGGTACTCGCACCGGCTGAGGGGATCCCTGCGATTCCGCCATCAGTTGCACTCCCGGCGTCGGATAGGCCACCTCTCCATAGGGGGTGTTCACCACCGCCACCAGCCGCGAGCGCGGAAAAGAGACTCGTCCATAGATCGAAAGACAAACCGTTAGGATCAGCACCAGACCAATGACCGCCAGCGTACCTGCCGTCAGGGCTTGCTCCGAATTCCGCAGCGGACTCAACTTGTAAAACGGCCCCACCAGGAAGTACC
>NZ_JANSHJ010000024.1:0-40973 GCF_047502615.1 Synechococcus sp. W60.3
GGAGGAGCTTGGCGGGTCTCGCTCTCCAGATACTTGCCGGTGATGATCTCCGGCACAGGCTTAAGGTTATGCTTGACCGTGTAGTAGCGGTGGGTTTGTTGCAGACGGCCCCGCTCCCGCATGTCTTCTGCAGCGATCTTCTTGCGCAGCTTGACAATAGCATCCATGATCGCCTCCGGACGCGGCGGGCAGCCGGGAATGTACACGTCCACAGGGATCAGCTTGTCCACCCCTCGCACCGCCGTGTAGGAATCGGAGCTGAACATGCCGCCGCTAATGGTACAGGCCCCCATGGCGATCACGTACTTCGGCTCAGCCATTTGTTGGTAGAGCTTGACCAACGCTGGGGCCATTTTCATAGTGACCGTGCCCGCCGTGATGATCAAATCAGCCGTGCGCGGCGAAGAACGGGGCAACAGGCCAAAGCGGTCGAAATCGAAGCGGGAGCCCAGCATGGCTGCAAACTCGATGAAGCAGCAGGCAGTGCCGTAGAGGAGCGGCCAGAGGCTGGACATCTTCGCCCAGTTGTACAGGTCGTTAACCGTGGTGAGAACGACGTTGTTCGAGAGGTCTGTGGTAACTTGCGGGGCAGACGCCGGAAACAAGACTTCCGGCTCCTGAGAGGTCATGACCATTCCAGCGCTCCTTTTCTCCAAGCGTACACAAGGCCCACCACAAGGATGGCGATGAAAATCAGGGCCTCCACAAAGGCCAGCAGTCCCAAGCGATGAAAGGCCACCGCCCAGGGATAGAGGAACACGGTCTCCACGTCGAAGATCACGAAGACCAGGGCGAACATGTAGTAGCGGATGTTGAACTGGATCCAGGCCTGGCCAAACGGCTCCATCCCCGACTCATAGGTGCTGCGGCGCAGGGATCCCCGCCGCTTTGGGGCCAAGAGCGCAGAAGCTCCCAGAGCCAAGACCGGCAGCAGAGCGCAGACGATCAGAAAGACCAGCAAATACTCGTAGCCGGATAAGACAAACACGACGCCAGACCGCCTCAGGTGCTCAACATTTAGATACGTTTTCAGTATAGAGCCAGTCTGCCGCCTCCCGGCGCTGCCCGATCTTTAGTTCTGCTGATGGTCTCGATTGCGGGAGTGGCGTTTCTCCAGCCAACCCCACACCCCACTCAGCAGGGCTCCAGCCATCAGGATCCCCAGTGCCGGCTGGAACAAAGGCAACCACAGCCGCAGCCAAAGTTTGTAGCCCAGCGGGATCCCGATGAAAGCTCCCGTTACCGAGAAGACAAACCAGACAAACCCGGCAAACACCAGAAAGACCAGGGCAATGAGAAAATGATCCAGCCAGCGTTTCCAGTCTGAGACGGTCATAGGGAGCAAGCCAGAGCAGGTGAAGTCTCTCAGATCCTACTACTGGAAACCCTGCCCTCTTCCCTCCAACCCAGCATAAGCCCCTGCCCCTCACGAGGGTTGACTTGTCAACAGGTAGTGGTAGAAATTTAGTTGTACACAACCCGTAGCGTTAAGCCGATGTCCACCTCCTCTGATTCCTCCTTTGCCGACCGTTTGCGACAGGTGATCGGCGATGAGGCCATTTATGCGTTTGGGCGGCGGGCCGGCATTAGCGATACAGCCTTGCGCAGTTACCTCAAGGGATCCGTGCCCGGCATCGACAAGGCCGTGAAAATTGCCCAGGTGGGGGGGGTGAGTCTCAGTTGGCTGATTACGGGGGAGGGATCCCCGCGGCTGGAGGCTGGCGACGCCAAAACGGAGTATGTATACGTGCCTCTGGTGGATGTGGTCGCCTCGGCAGGGGCGGGGGCGCTGGTGCGGGAAGAGTCCATCGAGTCGGTGCTAGCTTTTGAGCGTAACTGGCTACGGGCCCATCTGAAGGGGAACCCGGATGGGCTCAGTTTGATTCGGGTGCAAGGGGACAGCATGTCTCCCACCTTGGAAGATGGCGACTGGATCTTTGTCGAACGGCAAAAAGAGCTGGGGGGTGAGGGCATCTACGTCTTTCAGAGGGATGGCGAGCTGTGGGTCAAACGGCTGCAACGCCTGTCAGGATCCCGAGTAAAAGTTATCAGCGACAACCCTCGCTTCCCGTCTTTTGTGGTCGATTGTGCGGATCCCGTCAACGGCCTGATCCTCATAGGACGCTATCGGGGCCGTCTCAGCTTCGACTAGGCTTTTGCCGAGGATGGCGGGAAGGGGTAGCCTGAGCAGCCCCTAATCCCCTTGGCAAGCTGCGGTCGCCGGATAGGATCGACTCTAGGCGTTGAGTTGAGCCCGGTTTTCGCTCCTCGCCTGCGCCCATCTAGCCAGAGGTTTGCCTGCGATGCCCCGCCCATCGGAACGTGCAACGGTCTTTCTCAATCTCTCGAGTGGGATCCTCCTGGTCGGCAGCGGCATCTGGGCGGGAATGGTGCTCCCGCAGCCGCTTCAGACCCAACCGCTGCCAGTTCCCCAGCCGCAGGCCAACACGCCGCCGGCTCCTGTCCACCCTGTCTCCACCCCAGGCCAGTCTCCCAGCGGTGAGCCCAGATGCAGATTCACCAAAGGGGAATCCAAATCACGGCGGCTCCACGGATCTGGAAAGGGAGATTCGAGAACTCCGCCAGCAGGCCATCCAGCTTTTGATCCGCATTGAAGAACTGGAGTCGCGGCTGCAACGGCTGTCTTCCCCAGCAGCGGCCCCTGAGCCGAGGCGAGAATCGGCCACCACTGCCGAGATCGCCCCGGAGGGAGCAAGCGTCCCTGCCCCCACCGCAACGCCGACCCCTACCTCTTTTCAGGTGGGAACCCGAACCATTAGCCTGCCGGGCGATCTGCTCTTCGACTTCGACAAGGCCGAGATTCGGCCTGAGGCGGCCTCCCTGTTAGCAGAAGTGGCCAAATCTTTGCGGGAAATGCCCGGCGCCCGCGTTCAAGTCAACGGCCACACCGACAACATCGGTTCCTTGAACTATAACCTCGACCTTTCCCTGCGCCGCGCCAACGCTGTGAAAGACTACTTAGCTAACCTGTTGCCGGAAGACCACCCCATCAGCTGGACAACCTCTGGCTTTGGCCCCACCCTGCCGGTGGCCGACAACGATACGGAGGAAGGGAGACAGCGAAACCGCCGCGTGGATCTCATCATCGCCCCCTAGTGGCCCCCCCCAAAGTTGGGGGTTGGCAGGCTTGAACAGCGCCTTAGTCTAGAATCAACTGGTCCGATCCCTGGTGGGGGCGAGGGCCCAGGCAACAGTCTGAGCTTTGGGGTTCGATTTTGAACGCGGCAGGGATCCCGTCGGGGGAAAAGCAGACCTTTGCGCTGAGAGTAGACACAACCCTGGATGCTCTCAGCCAAGTTTTGACGTGGTTTGAGTCTTTCCGCGACGCCGGCATTCCGGGCCCCATCTGGTTGGAATGCCAGTTGGCCTTGGCGGAGGGCTTTACCAACGCCGTTCGCCATGCCCACCGCACTTTGTCTCCCAGTACACCCATCGATATCGAGCTGGTTCTGATGCCCCAGGAGCTGGAGCTGCGCATCTGGGATCAAGGGCAGGAGTTCAACTTGGAGGAATTCTTCCAGAACCGAGCAGCCAGCAGGCCCCCCGACGCCGAGGTCGAATCCGAGGGGGGACGGGGTATTCGGCTGATGAAGGCTCTCTCCACCCACCTGAGCTATACTCGCCAGGCAGATGGCCGCAACTGCCTGCTGATCAGCAGGCGCTTCGACGATCCCGCCCCCCTCTCCCAGCGGCCGGCCTAGGCCAACAGGCCAGCGCTCAACTGGCGAATGGCCGAGCTGGCCACATCGCTGTAGCGCAGCTCACCGGCCAAGATCTGGCCCATGCGCCGAGTGGCTCCCGGTCGCTTGACGCCTACCCTGTAGCCGACGCCCGGAAAGCGGTAGAACAGCGCCGCGATCCGCTTGGCCCAACGCATCTCTGAGCCCCACTCCTGCTGCACGCGGGCGGAGTAGTTCGCCAGGGCTTCGGTATCTCCCGCCAGGGCTTGGTCGATGGCCTGCGCTGCCAGCATGCCAGTGAGGAGGGAGGGGCGGATCCCTTCGGCGGTAAACGGATCGACGACACAGGCAGCATCTCCCACCAGGAGGGCATTTTGGCTGTGCAGGGGTTGATCCCCCTCCCAAAGACAGATGGGATGGCCAAACTGCCTGACCGATTTCAAGTCCACACCAAAGCTTTGGGCATACTCGGCGGCGATTTCCCGCAAGTTTTGTTTTTCGCCACCCCGAAAGGTGCCTGCCCCGATGGAGTAGCCATCGGCTTTGGGGAAGTTCCAAATGTAGCCGTTGCTCACGGCGCCAAAGTCGAAATGGGCGGCTGCGGTTTTTGGCTCTGAGACGGGCACTTCTGCTTCCAGGGCGGCAGCCAGGCGGCGCTGCCGGTTTTGAAAGCCGAGCCACTTGGCCATCGAGCCTTTGGCCCCATCGGCCCCGATCACATACCGACCCCAGACCGGGCCGGTGGCTGTCATCACTTGCCAGCGGTCGCTCTGCCACTCAATGCCGGAGACAGGACATTCCGTCTGGAGTGCTGCCCCCTGCTTTTGCGCCTGCTGGATCAAGTAATGGTCGAAGACCTCCCGCCGCACCATCCATACCGGCTCTTTCAGATCCAGGTCGGCCACGACCGGATCCCCGCCCCGCCAGGTGTAGCGAATTTGCCGGATCTTCAGCGAAATGGCGGGACTGAAATCGAAGTCAAACCAGGCCGCCACCATGGGAGAAACGCCGCCGCCACAGGGTTTGTAGCGGGGCAAAGGATCCTTCTCCAAGACCAGCACTGAGCGCCCCCGCTTGGCCAGGTGATAGGCGGCCGAGCCGCCGGCAGGGCCAGCGCCGACGATGACACAGTCGTACACTTGGGACATGGCTCTCGATCCCCAACCCCTTCTCCCTGAATTTGGGCTGTCGGCTCCTAGCCTACCGCATCCTTTTTCCCTCAAGAAAACAAGGGGGAGGGGGCCGGCGGATCCCCCCAACGGCGTAGGCTCAAGTGGGCCAATTCTGCAATGGGATCCCCTTTCCATCAGCTTGTTCAGGCTGAGGGGTGGCCGGGATCCCTGCCGGGTTGTTACAGCGATACACCTTGGCCCCAACGCTGCGCAGCTTTTCATCGATAGCTTCGTAGCCGCGGTCGATGTAGTGGAGCCCGTGGATAGTAGAGCAGCCCTCAGCCGCCAGGCCAGCCAACACCAGAGCTGCCCCCGCCCGCAAGTCCGTGGCCACCACCGGCGCTCCCGACAGCGACGGCACCCCCCGGACAATGGCCACCCGGTTCTTGAGACGAATATCCGCCCCCATGCGGTTGAGCTCGGGAATGTGGTGCATGCGGTTTTCAAACACCGTCTCCTCGATGGTGCAACTGCCCTCGCTCAGGGCAGCCAAGGCCATGATCGGCGCCTGCACATCGGTGGGAAAACCTGGATAGGGCAAGGTTTGGATATCGGTTGCCTGGCAAAGCCAGCCCGAACTGAGTTGAGCCGGGGCAATGCGCAGCCGGTTGGGGCCTTCTTCCTCCACCCGCAGCCCCATGTCGCGCAGCTTGGCAATCACCGCTCGCAGGTGATCTGGGATAACAGGGCCAACCGTGAGTTCGGAGCGGGTGATGGCCCCGGCAATGAGGTAGGTGCTGGCCTCGATGCGGTCGGGAATGACCGTGTACTCGGTGCCGTGCAGGCGCGGCACCCCTACCACCACAACCGTATTGGTGCCCACGCCACGGATGCGGGCTCCCATCGCCTGACAAAAACGGGCCAAGTCGGCCACCTCCGGCTCTTGGGCAGCATTTTCAATCACCGTTTCCCCTTCGGCCAGCGTAGCGGCCATCATCAGCGTCTCGGTGGCGCCGACGCTGGGATAGTCAAGGTAGATGCGGGTTCCCACCAGCTTGCGGGCATAGGCATGAACCACGCCGTGCTCGATTTGAACCGTTGCCCCCAACGCTTGCAGGCCCCGCACATGCAGATCCACCGGACGCGAGCCGATGGCACAGCCGCCGGGCAGAGGAACTCTGGCCACTCCCAGCCGCGCCAGCAGCGGCCCGATGATGAAGAAGCTGGCCCGCAACTGGCTGACCAACTCGTAGGGCGCCTGGGAAGTTTTGAGGGAGCTGGCGTCCAGGTCAAGGGTATTGCCCACATGGGACACCTTAACCCCCAGGCTGGTCAGGATCTGCCCCATGCGTTCAATGTCCAGCAGGCGCGGCACGTTGTGAATTCGGCAAGCTGCAGGAGCCAAAAGGGATCCCGCCATGAGCGCCAAAGCTGAGTTTTTCGCGCCGCCGATGGGAATGTGGCCGCTCAAGGTCTGCTTGCCGACAATTTTCAGCACTGGCCCCATCATCTCCGGCGGGGCTGCCACTCTGGTCTGGGCCGGCGACAGGTTAGGCGCTAGGGATTCCGTCCTGCCGACGCGATTGTCAAAAAAATCTCTCAATCTTCCTCCTCACCCACCAAAAATAGAAAGGCTCTTTCCAGAGAATACTCCGGGGATCAAAGCAGCAACTAAACTTGCAGGCCAAAACTTAGGGTGACGAAGGAAGAGAAGCTCCAGTGGCTATGCCTCTATCCTACAGCGGCGGATGGGCAATTAGCTATGTCAGCTCTTTGTGGCGCGAAAACCCCTGGCTGATCGCTGTGGGGAAGCAGGCCCTGGGCGTAGAGAGTATGTCAACAAACGCAGGTTCCTGCCGCGGGCGGCTAGGGGGATAGCCTGGCAGCAAGGGGCAGTATGATGGATGGTCATGAGAAGCGCTTGCCAGTAAGACAGGAGACACTCGATGACCGCGACCCAAGTTTCTGCCGAAGAGTTGTTTCGGGCCGCCTACGAAAATCGCTACACCTGGGATCCCGACTTTCCGGGCTACAGCGCCGAGGTCACCTACTGGGATGGGGAGCGCACTTTTGTGGGCCAGGTGCGAGTGGGGGCAGACCTAAAAGCGACGGTTACGGGCGTGGAGGATGAGGAAGCCCGGAAAGCCATTCACAATCAACTTTGGGAGATTGCCGTTCACCGGGTGCGCCGCAGCTTCGCCGAGACCCACGGGAACAACACTTTTCGCTATGGCCAGATCCTACCCGATGGCACCGTGGAGATCCTGGTGGGCGGCAAAGCCGAAGGGGATCGCTACCACGTGCGCGACAACCAAGTTACCATGGTGCATCGGCATATTCACGGTATGGTGGTTACTATTCACACCTTCAGCAGCCACGACACGGGCGAAGGCTACCTCTCCCACCGCTACGACTCCGTCTATCACGACGCCAAGACTGGCGAGCAGAAGGGTGGGCGCAGCCAATTTGAAGATCTCTACACCAAAGTGGGCAAGTACTATATCCTCTCGGAGCGGCGCATTCAAACAGAGACGGAAACCGGCCCTGTGGAAAAGCGCTTTACCTTCCGCAACCTGGCGTTGCTGGATGCGGGGGCCTGATTGGCCAAAGGCCAACGGAAAGCCCGATAATCTCATTTGTGGCAGCAACGCCCCCCTTAGATAGAAGAAGTGGGGGATCCTGAGCTATGCTTTGAGTATTCTCCCGCCCACACTTTGGCATGGACAAACCTGCGGAAAAGCCCAACCCGGATTCCAAAGCTCCTAAGGAGGCTCCCGAACTGATTCTCCGCCCGGCTCAACTGGGTGATCTGGAGGCGGTGGAGGAGATTTTGGCTCAAGCTTTTGATGAAGAGTACAGCGGCCGCTCGGTGGACATTCGTCGCCAGGTGCGGCGGCTGCGCCAGTGGTATGGCCCCCTGAAAACTTTGAGCCTGTTTCCCAACCGTTTTCAGCACATGTTTACGGTGCATGTGGCGGAGCTGGAGGGCAAAATCCAGGGGGTCATTCAAGTTTCTCCCTTTAATCATTCCCGCAGCACCTGGCGGGTGGATCACATTGCTGTGGTGCCCTCCGCCCGGCGGCAGGGAATCGGCTCTAAGTTGCTCAGACACTGCATGGAGCACTTTCGCGAGGCCCGCACCTGGATCTTGGAGGTGAACATCCACAACAAGGGGGCGATGGCCCTCTACCGCCACAACGGCTTCCAACCGCTGGCCCAGATTACCTACTGGTCGATCCGGCCCGAGATTCTGGCCGCCCTCAGCCAGCACGAGCCCATGCTGCCCAACCTGGTGCCGGTGACCAACCGGGATGCCTACGCCATTTACCAACTGGATACGGGATCCATGCCGGCCACCGTGCGCCAGGTATACGACCGCGACGTGAGCGATTTTCGCACCAGCCCGCTGGATTGGCTCCTAGATCAGGCCAAATGCGTCATCAGCCAAACGGAACGGGTGGAGATGTGTGTCTATGAGCCGGAGCGGAAAACCGCTATCGGCTATTTCAACCTGAAGTTGGACCGTACCGGGCAGCAGCCGCATGTGGCCAAGCTTACGGTTCACCCCGCCTACACCTGGCTCTATCCTGAGCTCATGGCCAAGATGGCCCGGCTCACCCAAGCCTATCCGCCGCAGGCTTTGGCTTTGGCCTCCACCGATTACCAGCCGGAACGGGAGGAATTTTTGCTCAAGCTGGGAGCCCGGGACGTGGAGCGGACGCTGTTGATGTCGCGCTCGGTGTGGCACAAGGTGCGAGAAGCTCGCTCCCCATGGTACAGCGAGTATCTCGCTCTGGTGCTCCAGAAATTGCCGGTGAAACAGCCGGTGCCGGAACGCTTCGAGGGGCTGGCAGAGGGCTGTCTGGAGCATCCCTTTCATTCCCTTCACCCAACTGGTCTGGATTCCCATTCCGTTCGGCCAGAATCCTCACTAGGACAGGCCAGGGATCCGCAATCGGAAGCTCCTCCCCCTCCCGGCTAAAGTCTCGGCTGGCACCTGCGCACCCCTATGAACGAGTTGAAGGATAACCCGGCTGGGGATCCCTCTTGGCGGACGTTGCTGCAGGCGGCCTTGCACCGCAACCGCAGCGACGCGGGTGTGCGCTATTTGCAGTTGGCTACGGTGGATCCTTGGGGGCACCCGCGCAACCGCACGGTGGTCTTCCGGGGATTTTTGGGGGATACCGACCGCATTCAGTTGGCGGTGGACAGCCGCAGCGAGAAGATCTGCCAGATCGCCCACTGCCCACTGGCCCAGATCTGCTGGTACTTCTGTAAAACTCGCGAGCAATTTCGCATTGCCGGCACTCTCGAGGCCATCACCGCCGACCACCCGGATCCTCGGGCGCAGCAGCACCGACAACAGTTGTGGCAACAAATCTCGGAAAAAGGACGGCTGCTCTGGTTCTGGCCGGAACCTAAAGGCCCTCTTGCCCCACCCGAGGCTTTTGTTGAAGAGCTGCCCCCCGAAAAGGCATCTTTGCCACCGCCGACATTTGTCCTACTGCTGTTGGATCCAACGGAGGTGGATCACCTCCAGCTCAAGGGAGATGCGATCTATCCCCAGCGACGAACTCTGTATGAGCGCAGCCCGCAAGGGTGGAAATGCCGAGCGGTCAACCCCTAGAAGGATCCCAGCCGACTGCAGGTGGGAGGGGGGAGCGGTTTTCGCCTTCCGAGAGAAGGTTGAATGAATATTGAAGAACAGACAAGGATAGAGGTGTTAGCGTGGCTGAACAACCGTCCTATTCTGAGCGCGACGCCGCCTGCGGGCTGGATCTGCTCACCAATGGCGAGGTCACGGTCGCTCAGCTTCTTTCTCAATCCGGCATGTAGCACTCCTGGTTGCGGTAATCTGATGTCTGTTTCCATCCGCTCATTTCCTGCCTGTATCACCCAAGCTGTTGCCGCTCTTGTTGCCGGCGGGCCGCCGAAAGGGACCTTGCGGGGCAAGCTGCGCCAGAGATCCCTGGGGTTGGCTGCCGCTTTGGTTTGGGGTCTGGCTCTCGTTCGGGGGTTGGCAGCCCAGCCGATGTTAAAATCCCCACAAGGCTCCTTCGAGGGGAATGCAGCTCCTGTCCTGCCCTCAGAGTCTGCCTTCCCCACCTCCACCCGCACAGGAGCCTTTCGAGTCGGCAATCGCACCCCTCACCCGATTCGGCTGGTGATCTTGATGCGCAGCGGTGGACGGCTGCTCAACCCGGAAACGGCCCACTGGGACTTTGCGCCCGGAGAAGGGGGCAGCGAGGGGCTGGTGCTGAGTTTGGGCGAGGAGCCATTGCAGATCGGCCCCGGCGATATTGTGGTGGCTTTTACCCTGGATGGAACCGCTCGCTACTGGGGGCCGAACGTGGTGGGAGAGTCGCTGGCGCCCTTTTGGAATGAAGAGAGCGGCTTTTGGTCGATGATCCTGCAGCCTTAGAGGGCTCTGCGGGCGGCCTAGAAGCCCTTTTCAACCATTTTTGAAATTGCAGCCATTTGGGTTGGGGACAGGATGCTGTACCCATGGACAAATCTCTGCCCAGGGCAAGCCACAACCCTTAAGTCAGTTTAGACCTCCTCCCAACCCCGAAAGCAGCCCCAAGTCCGGCTTCGGCGCTTGGCCCCTGCCGTGGTACCCCTGGATCCTCTGCCTCTCAAGCGCCGGCCCAGTGCCACCAGGCCCAGCCCAGCCCCACCAATAGCGCCGTTAGCCCATAGAAGCACCCCACCACCTGCACCTCCGACCAGCCCCCCAGCTCCAGATGGTGGTGCAAGGGCGACATGCGCAGCAGCCGTTTGCCTTGTCCGGTTTTGCGTTTGGTGTATTGGAAGTAGCCCACCTGCAGGATCACCGACAGGGCCTCTGCCACCAGCACCGCGCCCATCCAGGCCAGGGCCCAGAGCTGATCCCCCAACAGCGCCAGACCCGCCAGAGCGCCCCCCAACCCCAGGGATCCGGTATCGCCCATAAACAGGCGGGCCCGGTGGTGGTTGTGCACCAGAAAGCCCAGACAGGCGCCGCTCAAGGCAAAGGCCACGAGCGCCAAAACGGGATCCGCTGCCGTCAGCCCCAGCCCTGCCAGGACAAGGGCCACCATCCCTGCCGCCAGGCCGTCCATGCCGTCGGCGAGGTTGACGGCGTTGTTGGTGCCCACCAGCACAAACAAGGCCAAGGGCCAGAACAGCCAGCCCAGGGGGAGGGCGCCTATTCCCGGCAGGGTGAGAACGGTGGGGATCCCTTGCCAGGCCAGGTAGCCACAGAAAACCAGGCCGATCCCAACTTGGAGTAAAAGCTTCGATTTGGCAGACAACCCCTTGTTGGAGCGCTGCCGGATGACCAGCCAATCGTCCAGCCAGCCAACCACGGTGTAAGCCAGGGTCAGTAGGGCCACCGCCAGCCATTGGGGATCCCAGCCGCTCCCGATGCCGGCCACCAGCAGCCCTACGGGCAAAAAGCTAAGGCCACCCATGGTCGGCGTGCCCGCTTTTTTGTGGTGGGACTGGGGCCCCTCCTCGCGGATGACCTGGCCTGCCTTCCAGCGCCGCAAGACCGGGAGAAGCAGGGATCCCAGCAGGGCCGAGCCCAGCACGCTCAATCCAAAGGGGACGGCCACCTGGGGCCGGATCCCGATGACCAGCGCTGAGAGGGCCAGGCCGAGAACTAAGGAGAGGGCCATCCCTCCCCAGTCCGCCTCTTCCAGCCGGGGAAGGGTATCCGCATCCACCCGTTCTGAACCCCTCACATTCTCAACCTCCAGCACAACCGCCCAGAACGCTCCGGCAGGAGAGCCCAAGAAAACTCTACCCTGCCGGCGGCTAGAGGTGAAAGTTGGGGGAAGGGGGATCCACTAGTAGGGCCACTTCCAGTTGCGCACCTCGGGCAGATCCTCGCCGTACTTGCAGATGTACTGCTTGTGCTCCACCAGCTTGTCCCGAATCAACTGCTGGACGTGATCCCGCCGGTATTTGAAGCGCTCCACCCGCTCCAACACGTCGTTGGCCAGGTTGAAGCGATCCACCTGGTTGAGGACGCACATGTCGAAGGGAGTGGTGGTGGTGCCTTCCTCCTTGTAGCCGCGCACGTGTAGGTTGTGGTGGTTGGGGCGGCGGTAGGTGAGGCGGTGAATGAGCCAAGGATAGCCATGGAAGGCAAACACGATGGGCTTATCGGGGGTGAAGATGCTGACAAACTCCTTGTCGCTGATGCCGTGGGGGTGTTCGCTGGGCGGCTGCAACTTCATCAGGTTCACCACGTTCACCACCCGGATCTTGATGTCCGGCAGGTGCTGCCGCAAGAAGTCCGCCGCCGCCAGGGTTTCCATCGTCGGCACATCGCCGCAGCAGGCCATGACCACATCCGGCTCCGAGCCCTGGTCGTTGCTGGCCCACTCCCAGATCCCCAAGCCCTGGGTGCAGTGCTTGATGGCGGCATCCATGTCCAGGTACTGCAGGGCCGGCTGTTTCCCCGCCACGATGACATTGACGTAGTGGCGGCTGCGCAGGCAGTGATCCGCCACCGAGAGCAGGGTGTTGGCATCCGGGGGCAGGTAGACGCGGATAACATCGGCTTTCTTGTTGACCACGTGATCCAGAAAGCCGGGATCCTGGTGGCTGAAGCCGTTGTGATCCTGCCGCCACACGTGGGAGGTGAGCAGGTAGTTGAGAGAGGGGATGGGCCGCCGCCAGGGGATGTGGCGGGTGGTCTTCAGCCACTTGGCGTGCTGGTTGAACATGGAGTCCACCAGGTGGATGAAGGCTTCGTAGCAGGAGAAAAAGCCGTGGCGGCCTGTCAACAGGTAGCCCTCCAGCCAGCCCTGGCAGACGTGCTCGCTCAGGATCTCCATCACCCGCCCATCGGGGGAGAGGTGCTCGTCGTAGTCGTAGATAGGCGCCACCCAGGTGCGGTCACTGGCCTCAAACACGGCGTCCAGGCGATTGGATGCAGTTTCATCGGGGCCAAAGAGGCGGAAGTTGTGGGGGTTGAGCTTCATCACATCTCGCAAGAATTGCCCCAGCACCTTGGTGGCTTCGGCTTCGAGGGTGCCGGGGTGCGGCACGTCCACGGCGTAGCGGCGGAAATCCGGCATTTTCAGCTCCCGCGTCAGCAGGCCGCCGTTGGCATAGGGGGTGGCGCCCATGCGCTTTTCCCCTTTGGGGGCCAGCTCCTGCAGCTCGGGCCGCAGGCGGCCGTTTTCGTCGAAGAGCTCTTCCGGTCTGTAGCTGCGCATCCACTCTTCCAGGATCTTGAGGTGCTCTGGTTTCTTGGCCAGATCCGCCAGCGGCACCTGGTGGGAGCGCCAGAAATCCTCCACCTTTTTGCCGTCCACCTCTTTGGGGCCCGTCCAGCCTTTGGGGGTGCGCAGGATGAGCATCGGCCACTGGGGACGGCTGGGATCCCCCTTGGTACGAGCATGCTGCTGGATTTCTTGGATCTCGTGGATTACCGTGTCCAAAGTGGCGGCCATCAACTGGTGCATCTGGGCCGGATCGGAGCCTTCTACGAAGTAAGGCTTGTAGCCATAGCCCACAAACAGGCTCTGCAGCTCTTCACGGCTGAGGCGACCCAGGATGGTGGGGTTGGCGATCTTGTAGCCGTTGAGGTGGAGAATCGGCAGCACTGCCCCGTCGTGGATGGGGTTGAGGAACTTGTTGGAGTGCCAGGAAGCAGCCAGAGGGCCGGTTTCCGCCTCTCCATCCCCGACTACACAGGCCACCAACAGATCGGGGTTGTCGAAGGCCGCCCCAAAGGCGTGGGCCAGGGCATAGCCTAGCTCTCCCCCCTCATGGATGGAGCCGGGGGTTTCTGGGGCCACGTGGCTGGGCACGCCGCCGGGGAAGGAGAACTGTTTGAAGAGCTTGCGCATCCCGTCGGCATCTTGGCCGATGTTGGGGTACACCTCGCTGTAGGTGCCCTCCAGGTACGTGTTGGCCACCAGAGCGGGGCCGCCATGGCCGGGGCCGGTGATGTAGAGGACGTTGAGGTTTTCCCGCTTGATGATGCGGTTGAGATGCACGTAGATAAAATTCAGCCCCGGTGTGGTGCCCCAGTGCCCCAGCAGGCGCGGCTTCACATGCTCTAGCTTTAGAGGTTCCCGCAGCAGCGGGTTGTCCATCAGGTAAATCTGCCCCACCGACAGGTAGTTGGCGGCCCGCCAGTAGGCGTCCATTTTGCGCAGTTCGTCGTCGGTGAGCGGTTTGGTTGAGAGCTGTTCTGCCAAAACCATAGCCGTACCCCCTAGGTATCTCTACTCTCATGCTGCTCCAGGTTGGGGCGGGGGCTTGGGGATCTTGGGATTCCTTTGGATTTGGCAGCGGTGGTCAGCCTACCACCACCAGGGCTTGAGGGGGGTGCCGTCGGGGAAGATGAGGCCGGCAATCTGGGATCCGCTGTGTTTGAGGCCCTCGATCTGGGCGCCTTCCAGGTTGGCCTGAGTCAGGTTGGCGCGGCTGAGGTCAGCCCGGCGCAGGTTGGCCCCCTGCAACTGGGCCTGGCGCAGCTCGGCGCCGCTGAGATCGGCCCCCTCGAGGTCGGCATTTTGCAAGTTGGCCCCCCGCAGATCCGCCCGCTGCAGGTTGGCCCCCCGCAGGTCTGCTCCCTCCAGGTTGGATCCGCGCAGATCCACGCGCTTGAGGTTGGCCCCCCGCAGCCGGATCTGGCGCAGCCCCAGCCCTCTCAAGTCGGCCTTGCTCAGGTCTTGGCCGGAGAAATCTTGCCCTTGTCCCCCCCAGTTTTGCAACTGCCAGATGTGGCGCAGCCGCTCCTCCAGGCGGGTCTCTTCCGAAAGCCGGGATCCCCGCAGGCTGGTGCCGCTGACTTTCGCCCCCCTCAGATCGGCTCCCCGCAGATCCGCCCCCTGGAGGACGGCGCCACTGAGCTTGGCCCCTTGCAAGTTAGCTTGGCGCAGATCTGCCTGGTGCAGGTGGGCGCCGTTGAAGTTGCAAAGACCCAGGTTGGCCTTTCTCAAATTAGCTTCGTAGAAGTTGGCACCCCCCAGCCGCGCCTCTTGCAGATCCACTCCCTCCAAGTCGGCGTAGGCAAAGTTCCGCTCCCCGCGCCGATAGGCCACGATGACCCCCTGGGCACCCCCCACCGGGCGAAAGGGGCTGTAGGTTCGACAGGCTTCCTCTGCCTCCGGCTGCTCGAGCTGGGAGAGCAGCCGCCAGGCCTCTAGGCGCACTGCCCAGGAGGTGTTGCCAGCAAGTGCTTCGATCAGTTCGGCCAGGCCTGCCGGCCCGTACTGCAGCAGCTGGGGCAAGGTGGCCAGACGCACCGCCTCGTCGCCCTGGGTGAGCCGTCGCCGCGCCCCCTCAAGCCCCCCCAAAACTAAGGCGTGGGCCGGGGCACCGCCGGCTGCGGCTCGTCCTCCCAACACCAGATCCCAAGGGCGGGGCCGGGATCCCTCACCTGTGCCCACCAAGGGTCGGGAGTTGCTGAGCATGAGCGGATGCCAATGGGCCCGGCTACACCCAGCGCCCCACCACTACGCGGATGGTGCCATCCTCTAGATGCTCCTCCGCCTCGATGGCGAAGCCCTGTTGCCGGGCAGAGCGCAGCAAGCTCTTGTGGGCGTAGCGCTGCAAAATCGGCTCCAGAAAGGTCTGGGGATCGATGCCCGCCCCCCACAGATCCACCACAAGCTCATAGTGATCCCCGTTGCGGCGAAAGCCGATGTCGAAGCCGTTCTTTTGCCGGATCACCAGATCGGCGCGGGTGCGGTTCCAGAGGTAGCCGCGCAGGCTGGCGTTCCGCTCCACGGTGTAGCCCAATTCCTTCAGGGTCTCTTCCAGCAGGTCGGCATCCTTGATTTGCACTTGCAAGGTGGTGAAGTGGGACATGGCGGTTCCGATCCTTGGACGGATGGAGACGGGATCCTCACTATAGAAGCGCCTCTGCAGTTGTGGAAGAAATGTGAAGGAGGATTACGTTTCCCGCGGCTCCCGTAACTTCTCTACCCTCACGGCAGCAGGATGGCGTTCTCGTTCTCCGGCTGCAGAGGCTTCCGCTTCTCCTGGGAAGCCGGGATCCCATCTCCCTTGGCCAGGGGCAAGGGGCGGGCCCGGGATCCCTGCCAGGGATCCAACACATCCCGAATCAGCACCTCCTGGATCCACACCTGCAGGATGGCCGCCAGCGGCACAGCCAAAAACAAGCCCAGCACGCCGAAGAAAAAGGCCGAGGTAACTTGGGCCACCAAAGTTAGGGCGGGCAAAAGCGACACCTGCCGCGACATGACGATGGGGGTGAAGACGCTGCTTTCGAGCTGCTGGATAAGGATGTAGAGCCCCAGCACCGCCAGCGATTTCCAGGGGGCGTCGGTGAGGGCTACCAGCATGGGGGCAACCACGCTCAGGGTGGGGCCGATGTTGGGGATGAAATTAAACAGTCCCGCCAGCACCGCGTTGGCCAGGCTCAGGGGCACACCTAAAATCCAGAGGCCAATGCCGCTTAGCAGCATCACCAAGCTGCTGGTGAACAGGATCCCCACCAGCCACCCTCGCAGCGCCAGCTCGCAGCGCTTGAGGATGTAGCGGACGCGGGGGCGGTAGAAGGCCGGGAAAACCGAGACAAAGGCGCGGCTATAAGCCTGGGGATCCACCAACAACAGGATGGTGAGGATGATCACAAACAACAGATTGAGCAGGGTGGCGAAAAAGGCGGTGAAGGACTCGGAGAAAAAGTCGCGCACCTGGCGCACCAACTCGGTGGCCTGGGGCACCAAGCTATTGGCCAATTCCCGCAGCGTCGGCAGCTCAATATCCGTCGGCAACGAGAGGATGAGGCTCTCGAACAGCCGCTGCGCCTGCACGATCCCGGCGGGCACCCCATCGGTAAACAGCCGCCGCAACTGATCCGCCAAGGGAGGCACCACGATCAGCCCCACCAGAATCGCCCCCACCAGAACCGTCAAACCGGTGATGAGGAGCGAGGGGCCGCGGCGAAAGCCGTAGCGCTGCGGGATCTGGGCTAAGGTATCCAAAGCTACTGCCAAGACGATGGCCGCAAACACCAACAGCAGGATCTGCCGGATCTGCCAGAGCAGAACCAGCAAACCCAGCAATGCTGCCAGCCCCAGCCACTGGGCGAAGGTCACCGCAGCTCGCCTCCTCTCTCGCCCTGTCGTCGCCTATTCTAGATGGGATCCCGAGCATTTCCATGGGGGAGCCCGTATGCGCGATCTGGATCCGCAAGCAATGGCTCTGGCCTTTGATGGCCTCGACTGCGGGACAGAATCCTTTCTTGCCGAGGAAGTCCCCCTGCTCTCGGTGGGGGGAGTGTCCGGCTACTTGAAATCGCTGCTGGCCGGGGATCCCTACCTGGCCAGGCTGTGGGTGGTGGGAGAAGTCTCCAGTTGCCAGCGCAGCCGCAACGGCCACCTGTTCCTGACCCTGGTGGATCCGGAAAGCGGCGACCTCCTCAAGGGGGTTGTGTGGCAAAGTCAGACTGCCCGGCTCAGCTTCTGGCCAGAAGTGGGGCAACGGGTGCTGGCCCTGGGTCAACTTGGCATCTACAGCGGCGGCAGCTACTACCGCCTGGTTATCTGGCAACTGCTGCCGGCGGGCGAGGGGCTGTTGGCGTGGCGGTTTCAGCAGCTTAAGGCCCGCCTTGCCGCCGAAGGCCTGTTCGACAACCAGCGGCCCCTGCCCACCCACCCTCAGTGTATTGCCGTCGTCAGCTCTCCCGACGCCGCTGGCTGGGGCGATATCCGCTGCACCCTCAACCAGCGCTACCCCGGGCTGCGGGTGCTGTTTGCGCCAGCCCAGGTGCAGGGGGAGGCGGCCCCGGAGTCGATTGTGCGGGCCATTCGCCGGGTGGAGCGGGACGGGCGGGCGGAAGTGCTGATCGTGGCCCGGGGGGGCGGATCCGGCGAGGACTTGGCCTGCTTTAACGACGAGCGGGTGGTGCGGGCCATTGCCGAGTGCTCCATTCCGGTGGTGACCGGGATCGGCCACCAGCGGGATGAGACCTTAGCTGACTACGCTGCTGACTATGCGGCGCACACCCCCACAGCGGCCGCCGAGCGAGTTGTGCCCGATCTGCGGGAACTGCAGCGCCAGGCATTCCAGTTGCGCCAGCAGCTTGTCGAGCGCACCCTGCATGCTCTGGAAAAAGCTGAACAGCGTTGGCACCACGCCCAGCGCCGCCTAGCCCAGGTGCATCCGGAGCGGCTGCTGCAGCAGGCCCAGGAGCGCCTAGCCCAACAGCAGCAGCGCCTGGTCCAGGCCGTGCGCCACCGTCTCCAGCAGCAGCAACAGCGCCACCAAGCTCTCCAGCAGCACCTGCAAGCCCTCGATCCTGCCGCCGTTCTCAGGCGGGGCTATGCCCTGGTGCGCGACGAGCGGGGATCCCTGGTCTGCAGCCACCGCCTGCCGCCCCAGACCCGGCTGAGGATACAACTGGCCTCGGGCAGCCTCTGGGCCCGAGTGGAGGAGAGCCATGAGCCGCCGCAAACGTGAGGATCCCTGGCGCTACGAAGCAGCCATCGCCGAAGTGGAAAGTCTGATTGCCCAGATCGAATCGGGAGAGCTGGATCTGGCGGAGGTGGTGGAGCGCTTCCAACAGGCCGCCCAGACCCTGAAGCGCTGCGGCGAGTTTTTGGAGGAAAAGCGGCAGCAGGTGGAGATCCTCATCGAGGAATTGAACCAAGACGACGAAGACTGGCAAGCATTCTAGGGATCCCGCTCTGCCGTCGCCTCTTTGCTGCGCCGAGGCTTGACGGACAATGCTCGACCCGTAACAATCGTCAAGTTGTCAAGATGTCTTCTGGGGCCCCCATGTCTGCCAAGATCCTGGATGGCAAAGCCTTGGCTGGCCGGCTGCAAGCCGAGATGGCCGCTCAGGTGCAAGCTTGGCTGCCGCGGGTGGGGCGTCCGCCGGGATTGGCGGTGCTGCGGGTGGGGGAGGATCCCGCCAGTGCTGCCTATGTGCGCGGCAAAGAGCGGGCCTGTGAGCGAGTGGGCATTGCCTCCTTTGGCCGCCATTTTTCCGCCCAAGACTCCCCCGCCCATCTGCTCGACGCCATCGCCCAACTCAACCAGGACGAGCGCGTCGACGGCATCCTCGTGCAACTGCCTCTGCCCCCCGGCTGGGATCCCATCCCGCCCCTTCTGGCCATCGACCCCGCCAAAGACGTGGACGGTCTCCACCCCCTCAACCTGGGCCGGCTAGTGCGCGGCGAGCCCGGCCTGCGCAGTTGTACGCCTCTAGGTGTGATGCGCCTGTTGCAAGCGGAAGGGATCCCCATTGCCGGACGAAAAGCGGTGGTGGTCGGCCGCAGCCTCCTGGTGGGCAAGCCCCTGAGCCTGATGTTGTTGGCCGCCGACGCAACGGTTACCGTGGCCCACTCCCGTACACCCAACCTGGCCGAAGTAACCCGCAGTGCCGACATTGTGGTCATGGCTGTAGGGCGTCCTCGCTTGCTCACGGCAGACATGGTGAAGCCGGGCGCCGTGGTTGTCGATGTAGGCATTAACCGTATCCAAGACCCTGACGGATCTGAGCAGTTGGTGGGAGATGTGGACTACGAAGCGGTCAAAGAGCGGGCCGCTGCCATCACGCCTGTACCAGGCGGCGTGGGGCCGATGACGGTGACGATGCTGCTGGCCAACACCCTGGAAAGCTACAAGCTTCGCAGCCACCTGTAGCCTGGAAGCTGTCCTCAAAATCCATGAACAACTGCCAATGGCCGGCCACCAGGAGGGAGCCTTGGAGACATCAGTGAGGCTTTTTGTATAGCTTGTTACTCCGAGTGGCAGTGAGATCGGGTCATCTTCGGGCTTGCTCAAGAGTCTTCGCTGGGGGAACGCAAGAAGATTGCTAAGCAATAGTTATTCGCCGTCAAATTTTTGTCCAAGTCCTTTACGTTGACAGTCGCAGATCGGGGATCGCTGTAACGTATGGATATGAACTTAGGTTAACTAGCAGCCCGTCTCCCCAGAACTGAAGCTCCGAGGGCGGGCAAGGAGTAGGGTCTCATGCTGCCGAGTGGCTCCAAAAACGCCTCTATGCCGGCGGCCGAATCAGGGCAAGGGGATCCGGCTCCCTTTTTAGCTGATGCTAGCTCTCCGCCTCCGCGAGCTACAACCACCGCTCCCTACGTGGTGCTGCACGGTCATTTCTACCAGCCGCCGCGGGAGGATCCCTGGCTAAACCGCATTGAGCGCCAGCCCAGCGCTGCCCCCTTCCACGACTGGAACGAGCGCATTCTGGCGGAGTGTTATCGTCCCAACGCCTTTGCCCGCATCCTGGACGAGCAGGGGCGGGTGGTGCGCATTGTCAATAACTACGAATTCTTGAGTTTTAACTTTGGCCCCACTCTCCTCTCCTGGTTGGAGGAGCACGATGTTGAAGTGTACCAACGCATCTTGACTGCCGACCGCCTCAGCGCCGAGCGGCTGGAGGGGCATGGCAATGCCATCGCCCAGGTCTACAACCACGTCATCCTGCCCTTGGCCAACGAGCGGGACAAGTACACCCAGATCCGCTGGGGGATTGCCGATTTCCAGCATCGCTTTGGCCGCTTTCCCGAGGGCATGTGGCTGGCGGAAACCGCCATCGATGCGGCAACGGTTAAAGCCTTAGTCGACTGCGGGATCCGCTTTGTCATCTTGGCACCCAGCCAGGCGCAGCGCATTCGTCCTTTGGGTCAAACGGAATGGATCGATGTCAGCCAGGGTCAGATCGATCCCAGCCGGCCCTACCGCTGCTTTACCCCGGATCGCAGCGGCTACCTGGACATTTTCTTTTTTGATGGCCCTATCTCCCGGGATCTTGGCTTTGGCGATATCGTCTACAGCACCCAGTCGCTGGCGGAGCGGATCCGGCTGGCCATCCGCCCTGACAGAAAAGGGGAACCCTATCTGATCAACTGTGCTACCGATGGCGAGACCTTTGGCCACCACAAGCGCAGCGTGGAGCGCACGCTGGCCTACGCCTTTTGCGAAGAGTTTCCCCGGCGGGGGTGGCAGGTGGGCAACTACGGCCACTTCCTCAGCCACCATCCCCCCACCTGGGAGGTGCAACTGAAGCCGGTCACCGCCTGGAGCTGCGCCCACGGGGTAGGACGGTGGTCGCGCGACTGCGGCTGTGGGGCGGTTCCAGGCTGGCACCAGCGCTGGCGGCAACCGCTGCGGGAGGCCCTCAACTGGCTGCGGGATCAGTTGGCCGAGATCTACGAGACGGAGGCCAAGGCCTACCTGCGGGATCCCTGGCTGGCCCGGGATCGCTACATCGAGGTGATCTTGGATCGGGAGCGCTGCGAGGCGTTTTTGCAGGAGCACCAGAGCCACCGCCTCACTGCCGAAGACCGAGTGCAGGTGCTGCGCCTACTGGAGATGCAGCGCTACGGCCAGTTGATGTTTACCAGTTGCGGCTGGTTCTTCGAGGAGCTCTCGCGTCCTGAGGGAGTGCAGATCCTGCGCTACGCGGCGCGGGCCATCGAGCTGGCGGCAGCAGTGGCGGATGTGGATCTGGAAGAAGAGTTTCTGGGCCGCTTGAGCAAGGCTCCCAGTAACCTCGACCTATACAGAGATGGCAAGGGGGTTTACTGGGCTTTGGTGCGCCCCGCTTTGATCAGCCCACAGCGGCTGGTGGCCCAGCACGCCCTGCTTTCCCTGTGCAACGGCATGCCCCGAGCCCCCGGATATATGCTGGAGCCGGTGGATCAGGAGCGCCTGGCTATAGGGGGATCCACACTGCTCGTCGGGCGGGTGAAGCTCGCCTTTCCCAACACCGGCGAAGAGCACGACCTCATCTACGCTCTCCTCCATCTGGGCGGCTGGGACTTTCAGTGTGGGGTTAAGCCGTTTACAGGGCGGCGCAGCTACGAGCAGTTGAAAGCCACCCTGCTATCTGGATCCCGCAGCCGCATCCAGCTAGTCCTAACCCTGCAAGAGCTGTTTGGCCCGGAAACCTTTGACCTCAACGCCCTGATTGAGGAAGACCGGCAGCAGATGCTGCGCTGGCTTACCCAAGACACGTTAGATCGCCTGGCCCAGCTCTATCGCCAAACCTACCTGGAAAATTACGGGGTTTTGATGGCTTTTCGGGCCGATGGCCTGCCGATCCCGGAAGAGCTGTTGGCTGCCGCGCAGATCACTCTCAACCAGCGCCTGTTGAGCAGCTTGCGGGCGATGGAAGTGGAAGGGGGCAAGCAGGATCACCTGCTGGAGTTGCGGGCAATCGCCCGCGAGGCGGAGCAGTTGGGGTGTCAGTTGCGGCGGGAGGAGGCGGCCCGGGTTTTGGATCGGCTCTTGCAGCGGGGGATGTGGCACCTTGCCCACGATTTTGAGCCGGAGAGCTTTGGCGAACAGCTCCACAACCTGGAGGAGTGGCTAAAACTAGCTGACGATCTGCGCCTGCCCATCAACCTGGATCGCCTCCAGGAGCTCTACCTGCTGGGTCTGGAACGGCAGAGAGAACTTCAACTGCATCTGGCTGAAGGGAGCGCGAGCGGCCCAACCCACCTTCGAGAAGAAGGCCAGGAGATCCCTGGCGAAACCTTGCGCCGCCTCTTCCAGCTTGGGCAGCGGCTCCGCGTTAACGTCAACGCCTGGCTGCGTCACCTACAACCCCACCAGTGATCTGAGTGCCGCAGGCTGCGCTTTTGCCCCTCTGCTGCCCAAGGGGAAGAGGGCCTTAGGCTCGAAGGATGGCCGTTGCCCCACATTTTCCTGAATCTATCGGGATGACAGGATTCGAACCTGCGACCCCTTCGTCCCGAACGAAGTGCGCTACCAAGCTGCGCTACATCCCGAGGAGCAATCCAAATCCAAGGCTTTGTAAGTATAGCATGCCATGCATGGCATCTTCCCGCGGGCGGGAGTCGTTCTGCGCTAGGCTATGGGGATCCACCGTTGCCCTACTGGAGTATGAGTCAGCCCAAGGGTTTCAGCCAATCCAAGCCAGAGAAGAAACCGGCCAAGGCCAACACGGCCAAGCGCAAGGAAGCCGCCAAACGCTACGACGAGCTGAAAGCCAAGGGGATGCCGGAGTTCGCCATTTTTGCCCGGCGCCGCCAAGCTGAGCCCGGCAAACCCAACCCCTGGCTGCCCGTGGGATCCCTGGCGGTCAGTCGCTCCAGCGCCATCCACCAGGCCATCTTCCAAAACGAGGAAGAGCTCAAAAAAGCAGCCGTCCGCCTCTTTCCCCGTCTTAGCAAAGTCAAAGACGAGCTGGAGTTTGGCTTTCGCCTTAAGGACAAAGAGTTTCAAGACGAGCCCATTCAGGTGGCAGTTCGGCCCCAGCCTTCGCCCCTTCAGAGCTGGATAGACAGGGTGCGCAAGTGGCTGGGCCTGGGCAAAAGAACTACCCAAGCCTCCAAGAAAGGCTAAGCCGTGGCAAAGGCTTTGGGTAGCCAGCTCAAAATCAAGGGGTTGACAATCTCTGGGCGCTCGTCGTGGGGGCAATGGCCCGTATCGGGAAGAGGGAAAAATTGGTAGTCGATCCCCTGCACATGGTTTTGAAAGCCGCGACCCCGCTGAATAGGCGTCCAGGGATCCCGTTCCCCCCAAATCACCAGCAGCGGACAGCGCACCTGGGGCAGCAACGCTTCCGGCGTAGGGCCAGGGGGAGCCGTGAGAACAGCGGCAAACACCTGCTGCGCTCCCGGCTCACAGGAAGGGGCGTAGAGGATCTCCACCAGCTCGTCAGTGATGGCGGCAGGGTTGCAGTACACCTGTTTCAGAGTGGCGCGGATCCGCTGCCGCTGCCGCACCCAATCAAACAGAAGGGGCCCCGTGACCGGCGAGGCCACCAGAGCAGTGAAGGTGGCCATGAAAAGGCGGGCCAGCGGGCTGAGCTCGTGGGAGCGGTGGTTGAGACCGCCGGCACAGTTGAGCAGCACGGCTCCAGCAACAAGCTGGGGATAGCGGGCAGCCATGAGCAAGCTGAGCAAGGCGCCGATAGAGTTGCCGATGAACACCGCCGGCTGCCGCACATGCTGCCGCCAAAAATCCGCCAGCAGCTCGGCCCACAGCTCCAGACTGTAGGCAAGGGCCGGCTTGGCCGAGCCGCCAAACCCCAGCAAATCCAAAGCATAGACCCGGTATCCCGCCGCCGCTAGCACAGGGATGTTGTGCCGCCAGTGGCCAATGGAGGCCCCAAAGCCATGCACCAAAATCAGTGGGGAGCCAGATCCCTGGACGACGTAGCGAATGGCGTGACCCCGCCAGCTCCAGGTTTGGGGAGCAAAAGGGGCAATGGGATCGGCTGCCAAACTCGCAGGAGGAGCAGTGAACACAGACAGAAAAAAGATGTGGAGGCGTTGTGGAAGGGTCCCCACCTCCTCATCCTACCGCCACTCTCGAGCGTCTTTCTCTGCCGGCCATTGCCCCCAATCCCTCCCCCCAGAGAGATCTAGCTTCTCGGCAGAACTCTCAGGTGATCACATCCGGCTGCTGCCGACCGGTGCGGGCGCGGATCTGGGCGAAGTGATCCGCCAGTTGGATCAGCTCGGCCAGGGCCACCTGGGGATCCAGGCCGTGCCGGCTGGGATCCGGCTCAAACCGCTCCAAGTACACCCGCAGGGTGGCCCCGTGGGTGCCGGTGCCGGAAAGGCGGTAGACGATGCGGGAGCCGTCCTCAAAGCCGATGCGGATCCCCTGGTTGCGGCTGGTGCTGCCGTCCACGGGATCGGTGTAGCTGAAGTCATCGGCATAGGCTACTGTTTGGGAGCCAAAGCGCTGCCCCACCCAGCTTGCCACGGAGCGCCGCAAGTGCTCCATCAGCTCCTCGGCCACCTCCACCGGTAGCCCCTCGTAGTCGTGGCGGGAGTAGAAGTTGCGCCCGTAGGTGCGCCAGTGGTCTTCCACAATCTGCCGCACCGACTGGCGCCGCACGGCGAGGATGTTGAGCCAAAAGAGGACAGCCCAGAGGCCGTCTTTTTCCCGGATGTGGTGGGAGCCGGTGCCGAAGCTCTCCTCGCCGCAGAGGGTAACTTTGCCGGCATCCAGGAGGTTGCCAAAAAACTTCCAGCCGGTAGGCGTCTCGTAGCAAGGGATCCCCAGCTTGGCCGCCACCCGGTCTGCTGCCTGGCTGGTGGGCATGGAGCGGGCGATCCCCGCCAGCCCCTCCCGGTAGCCGGGCACCTGGTGGGCGTTGGCGGCCAACACCGCCAGGCTGTCGCTGGGGGTCACGTAGAAGCGGCGGCCCAGGATCATGTTGCGATCCCCATCCCCGTCGGAGGCGGCGCCGAAATCCGGCCCATCTTCTCGAAACAGCAGCTCCACCAGGGCGCGGGCATGCACCAGGTTGGGATCCGGGCGGCCGCCGCCAAAGTCCGGCAGCGGCTGGCCGTTGAGGACGCTGCCCTGGGGCGCCCCTAGAGCTCCCTCCAGGATGGCGTGGGCATAGGGGCCGGTGACGGCGTGCATGGCGTCGAAAGCGATGCGAACCCCGGAGGCCAGGTAGTCGCGGATGGCGTCGAAATCAAACAGGCGCTGCATTAGGCCTAGATAGTCGGCCACCGGGTCGATGACGGAAACCGTCAGGGATCCCAGCCGCTGCTCCCCCAGGCGATCCAGGTCCACATCCGGGGCTTGCAGGATGCGGTACTCCCGGATCTGCTGGGTGCGGGCGTAGATGGCCTCGGTCACCTTCTCCGGGGCAGGGCCGCCGTTGCCGATGTTGTACTTGATACCGAAGTCTCCCTGGGGGCCGCCGGGGTTGTGGCTGGCGGAGAGGATGATGCCGCCGTAGGCCCCGTATTTGCGAATTAAGCAGGAAACCGCTGGCGTGGAGAGGATCCCCCCCCGGCCCAGCAGTACTCGCCCGATGCCGTTGGCTGCTGCCATCTTGAGCAGGATCTGGATGGCTTCCCGGTTGTAGTAGCGGCCGTCTCCGCCCACCACCAGGGTTTGGCCGGCGGATCCCTCGAGGACGTCAAAGGTGGATTGGATGAAGTTCTCCAGGTAGTGGGGCTGCTGGAACACCTGCACCGGCTTGCGCAGGCCGGAGGTGCCCGGCTTTTGGTCGGGAAAAGGGATGGTGGCCACGGTGCGCAGGATCATAGGCTGCCCAACTCTGCTCGCCCCTCTACTATCTCATCGTTGGGGCCTCTAGGGAGGATCCCTGGGCAGCTTCAAGCTCAGGGCAGGACTTTGAGCGCCTGGCCAGCGCTGCGGCCATAGCGGCTGGGATCGTACATCTCCTCGACAAGGGCAGGGGCCACCTGGAATTGGCCAGGGATCTCGGGACGGAAGAGGTAGACGAACTCGTGGCGGCCCCGCTTGAGCTCGGTGCTGAAGAAGGCCACCCGGTCGTCCCGGTTCTCTTGATGGGCCCAAAACCAGTCCCACCAGTAGTCGGCGGCAAGCCCTCGCGGATCCCGGGAGGTGATCTCGGCGCCGCTGGGCAAGGGATCCTCGATCACCACGTAGTGGCTATCCCGCTCAGCTTCCACCGTCAGCCGGGCCAGGAGCACCTCGCCCGCCCGCACCGCCTCGCCGGGGCGCAGGAGCTGTTCCCGGTAGCGGATCTCGCCATTGGCTTGGGGCTGGGGCTGTAGGCGGAAGTAGCGGCGGCTCACCGTGAAGCCCTGGCTGTCGGGGGGCGGCAGCTCCGGCAGAAAGGCCTCTCCCCGCAGGCTGTAGTAGAGGGGGCCGGGGCCGGATTTTTCCAGGCGCAGGCGGCGCAGGTTACTCACTTCGGCGTCGTCCCAGTCCAGCACCTGGCGAGGATCCTGAGGACCGGCCTGCCACTGGGCCAGTTGCGCCCCGCTTACCCCATCTTGCACCCGCACCTGGCGGGGGCCAGGCTGTTGCTGTTGCTGGGCTTGGTAGTGGGCCACCAGGCCCAGGAGGGCGTCGGCGGTGGCTTTGGTGGTGCGCCAGCGGTTGTCCTGCCGTTGCTGGAGAAGGGCGGTGGCGATCTCCCCGGCGCGGCCATCCTGGAGGCGCACGGCCAGTTGCAGGAGGGGCCCGGCCACCTCCAGGTCGTCGTAGGTGGGGCGTTCCCCGGCTGGCGGAGCGGAGGCGGCAGGAATAAACCAGCGGCCCTGGGGATCCCTTTGTCGCCGTTGCAGACCTTCCTCCAGAGCCGCCTGGGCGAGATCCCGCTGGCCCCGTTGCAGGGCGGCCAGGCCGCGGTAGGCCAGGCCAAAGGTGGAAAGCTGCGGCGGCGGCGGCAGCTCGGCAGTCACCAGCGCCGGATCCCAGAGGGCCAGGCTGTAGGCCACAAAGGCCCGCAGATCGGGGGAGAGGCGTTGGAACGGCTGCCCAGCCAGATACTCCAAAGCCCGCCGCACCCGCCACTCCTTGAGGGCGTAGCCGGCGGCCTGGGCGAGATGATAGCCCTGCAGGATGTAGGCGGTCAGGTAGGGGTTGCTGGTGTCGTAGGCCCACCAGCCCCAGCCGCCGTCGTAGTTCTGGGATTCCTCCAGCCGCTGCAGGCCGGCCCGAACCACCCGCGGCAGCCGCTCCAGGGTGGGCAAGCGCAAGCTGAGGCCCAACTGCTCGCCGGCCTGGGCCACCGCCAAGGCGGGCAAAAAGCGGCTCAAAGTCTGCTCGGTGCAACCGTAGGGGAACTGCACCAGGTAGTCCAAGGGCCCCAACAGCTCCGCTGCGGGGCTGGCGGCCAGTTCCAGATGCAGGTGTCGGGATCCCGGCACCCAGGTGGCCGGCCAATCCAAAGGCAGCTCAAGGCCATCCTCCTGCAGCCGCCCCGTTTGGAAGAAGCGGTGCACTGCCCCTAAGGGCTGACTGGGGATCCGCAGTTGCAGCGCATCCTGCAGCCCCTCCCCTTGTGCCCAAACCCGCAGGGGGGTCTCGCCGGCCCCCAGCACCCGCAGGGGCCATTCCACCCGCTCCGCCCTCTGGGCCGGCACGGTAAGGCGTTGTCGATCCGGGCCTTGCAACGCCAAGTTGGCGGGCACTTCCAGCCCCACCTCCACCGCCTGGGCTTTTGTGGTGCGGTTTTGCACAATGGCCGCCAAGGTGAGCTGATCCCCCACCCGGAAAAAGCGGGGAGCGGCCAAGCGCACCAACAGGTCTTTGCTAACCGAGACTGTGGCAAGAGCGGATCCCACCTGGGTGTCGGCAGTGGCAGCACGGGCGGTCAAGCGCCAGGTGGTGAGGTTGTCGGGCCAGCGCACCTGCACCTGAGCCAGGCCATCGGCATCGGTGACCAGATCCGGGAACCAGGCGGCGGTATCGCGAAAGTCTTCCCGCACTTGGCCGGCCAGCTTGTCGGCGCCGCCGGGATATTGTTGCGGGAAAGAGGTGGTGGTGGTGACTTGGTTGTCCTGGCGCCCGTAGAAGAAGCGGCGGATATCGGGGGTAAAGTCGGGCCGGAGCAGGTAGAGGGCATTGTCCACGATCCCCAGCCCCACCTCGGCGCTGACCGGCTGCCCTTGGGCATTGCGGGTGCGGATTTGAATTCGGGCCGTCTCCCCCGGCTGGTAGGTGGGCTTATCCGTCTGCAGCTCCACCTGCAAAAAGCGATCCAGCGGCGAGACCCGCAGCAGCGCCTCGTTCTGGTACAGCCGCCGCTCTGGGCCAACGACAGTGGCGGTGACGTAGAGGTTGGGGCGATACTCCTCCCGGATGGGCAGGCGCAGGGTGGCCGTATGCCCCTGCAGGCGCAGCAGTTGTACCTGGTGCAGCCGGGATCCCTCCAGGCCCACCAGCACCGGCAGATCCGGCAGTGGCGAGGCGATCAGGATCTGGGCCTCTTCCCCCACTTCGTAGATCTCCCCACTTCGTAGATCTGGCGATCCGCCACCACCTCCAGGCTGGGCAGGGATCCCCAACTTTGCAGGGGGCTGCCCGGCTCCACCACCCAGAGATAGTCCACCTCCTGCACGCGACGGCGGCGGGGATCCCATGCCGTCAACCGCACCCGGTAGTCTCCCGGCTCCAGGTCGGCGGGCAGGTGGAGGTCGAGGCTGCCTTCCCCGTTGACAATCTGAAAAGGTTGCCGCAGCAGGGTATCTTGCCGTTGGTAGGTGCTGCTCTTGGGATCCCAGCGCCAGCGCTCCAGGCTCAGCTCTCCGGTGGCGCTGACGGGGCGGCCATCGTAATCGCGGGCTTGCAGCCGGTAGGTGAGGGTATCCCCCGGAGCGGGCAGATGGCGGTTCACTTCCGCAAACAGAGCAAATTCGCCAGCCGTGACCCAGGCCCGCGCCGATCCTGTTACCGTCCGGCGGCTGATATCGGTCACCTCCACCTCGATGCGCAGTTGCTGCACCTCTTGGGGGCCCCAGTAGCTGTCTTCTTCCCAGTTGAGATCCTGCAGCAGGCGATCCAGGCGAAACTCCGCCCGCCCTTGGGCATCCGTCACCCCTTCTCCTTCCGCCACCAACTGGCCGTAGCCGCCGTAGTAGCCCTGCTCCTCTCCCAGGTCGTCGGCGAAATAGTCTTCCTCGGCAGAACGGGGCAACAGCCCATAGCGCAGGCTCCAGTCGGGGCTGCTGTAAACTCGGTAGCGGAGCTGGGCCTGGGCCACCGGCGCGCCGAAAAGATACTCGGCCTCCACCTGAGCCTTCAGGGATCCCCCCCGCACCAGCCAAGGCCGGTCGGGCACCACCGTCACCTCAAACTCCGGTTTGCGGTAGGCTGCCACCCCAAAGTCGGTGGACTCGCGGCTGGATCCCTGGAACTGCCACTCTAGGCTGTAGCTGCCCAGGGGGGTTTCTTCCGGCAATTGAAACTGCCCGTGGACGCTGCCGAAAGCGTTGGTGGCCAGGGTCTGCTCCTCCAGCACATCGCCGTTGGGAGCGGCGAGGGTTACTTGCAGCGGCTGGCCTGCCGGGGGCGGGGTGAGGCGGCCTTGCTCCCGCACCAGGGCGCGAAAATAGACCGTCTGGCCGGGGCGGTAGAGGGGGCGGTCTGGGTAGGCGTAGATGCGGTACGGCTGGTTCCAGCCGTAGGTGTAGCTGCGGGACAAAACCTGCAACGTGTTGTCGGCGCTGCGGCCATAGACCACCAACGAGGATCTCTCCCCCGCCGGCAAGCTAAACTGGGCCAGCCCCTCCTCGTCGGTGGTGGCCGTCAAGGGATCCCCCCACTCCCCAAAAACTTGGATCTGGATCCCCGGCAGAGGACGCAATTCCTGCAAATGCACCGCCTGCACCACCAACTGGCTGGCATCCTGTTTCTGGATTAGGCCCAGGTCGCTTACCAAAAGCCACTCCTCAGAACGGGGCAAAGGTGCACTCGGGTTCAGCGGCTCCTGTCCTTTCGCCTCCAGCCAGTAGGCCCCCGGCGGCAGGATCCCCAGATCCAAGGTGCGGGTCACCTCTTCTCCCCCCAGCGGCTGCTGCCAACGGCGCAGCAGCTCTCCTCGCAGGGTGGAATACAAATCCGGATCCAGGGATCCGTAGCCGAGGGCCAAATTCCGCAAGCGAGGGGATCCCTCCAGATCGGCCAGGGAAAAGCGGTAAACGGCAAACTGCACCGCCCTCAAGCCACTGGTCCTCCACTCCAGCCGCGCCGGCTCGGCGGTCGTGAACACCTGGCTGGTGCTGTAGAGGTAGAGGCTGGGGGGCAGAAGCTGCGGGCGCAGGAGAGGAGCAGAAGCTACTGACCCTTCCCGCACCTGCACAGGCCTCTCGCTGAAGACGGTTTCCAGGCCGGATCCCCGCACCGTCACCCGGTATTCCCCAACGGGCAATTGATCCAAGCGATACTCGCCCTCCGCAGACGGGCTGACGCTGCGGCTCACCGGGCCGGCGGCAATCACCTGGACGTTCCCCGGCGCCACCCCTGCCGGCAGCTCCACCCGCCCCGTCAGGGATCCCGTCGGCTGTTCGGAAAGCAGAACCGCCAGCCCCACGGCCAAGAACACCCCCAGGGCCACCAACCAGCGCCGCAGCATGGGATCCCTTCCTCCTCCCTATGTGTCCTGGTTGCCCTGGGGACGGGGTCGCTACTTCACCAGCTCGAACACGTTGAACATCGGCAGGTACATGGCCACGATGATGCAGCCCACCATCCCCCCCAAGATCACGATCATCAGCGGCTCCAGCAGGCTGGTGAGGGCGCGCACCGCCTCCTCCACCTCCAGCTCGTAGAAGTCCGCCGTCTTCATCAGCATGGCATCCAGCTCCCCCGTCTCTTCGCCCACGCTGATCATCTGGATGGCCATGATCGGGAAGACCTTGGCCTTATCCAGGGCCGGGGCGATCTGGCCCCCTTCCGAGATGGATTGGCGGGCGGCGTCGATGGCGTTGGCCACCACCTGGTTGCCGGAAGTGTCGCGCACAATTTCCAACGAAGTCAGCACCGGCACCCCAGAGCGGGTCAAGGCCCCAAAGGTGCGGCAAAAACGGGCCACCGCCGACTTCTGGATCAGATCCCCGAAAATGGGCAGCTTGAGGGCCAGCGCGTCGATGGTCTCCTTGCCGGCGGGGGTGCGATAAAAGCGGCGGAAGGCAAAGAAGACCGCCACCAGAAAGCCCACCAGGCCCAAGCTGTACTGGGGCGTGCGCAGGAACTTGCTGATGTTGATGAAAAACTGGGTAAAGGCGGGCAGCTCACCCCCCAAGTCGTTGTAGATGCTCTCAAAAGTGGGCAAGATAAACAGCACCATGCCCAAAAAGATTAAGACGGCCAAGATGGTCACCACCACCGGGTAGGTCATGGCCGATTTAATTTGCTTCTGCAGGCGATCCATGTCCTCCAGCAGCTTGGCCAGGCGGTTGAGCACCTCGTCCAGCACGCCGCCCACCTCCCCCGCCTGCACCATGCTGCAGTAGAGGCCGTCAAAGGCATCCGGATAGGGGCGGATGGAATCGGACAGGTTTTTCCCCGCCTCCACTTCCGCCCGAATCGCCCGCAGGTATTTTTTGAGCTTGGGGTTGCCGGTTTGCTCCTCCATAATGGTGAGGGAGCGCACCATCGACACGCCGGCGTTGATCAGGGCAGCAAATTGCCGGGAGAACACCGCCTTGTCCCGAATGTCGATGGATCCCAGCATCGAGAAATCAAAAGAGGTCTCCAGCGAGAAAAAGGGCTTTTCTTCCTGAATGTCCTCTGGCTTGGCAAAAACGCCCTCTCGGCGCAGCCGTGCACGCGCCTCGGTCAAGTTGTTGGCCACCACCGTCAGGCGTACCGGCTGACCGGCCTTTAACCCCCGAACCTTGTAGCGCGGCATAGCTTACCCCCGATTCAAACTCATGATGAGAGGGTTCGAGTTGTGGGATCCAGCCCCCGAACTTTGGGCAACTAACTTTCTCAGCTAGAGCTTAGCCACAAATTGAGGCGGCGGCCAGAGATCGGCAAGAAGACCTCACCCCGGGAGGCGGCGCTGCGGCTCAACGACGGACGGCAACCCCCGCTGGACGCTGGTGTTGAGCTGCCGCGGCTGGCGAGGGCCCGGCAACGTTGCCCAACAGCCGCTGCAACTCCTCAGGACGAGAGGTCTTGGACATGGCCGTCTCGAAGTCGATCTTGCCCTGCAGGTAGAGGTTGGCCAGATCCTGCTCCAGGGTCTTCATGCCCTGCTTGCCGCCCGTCTGGATGGCCGAGTAGATCTGGGCGGTCTTGCCCTCCCGAATCAGGTTGGCAATGGCCGGCGTCACCACCATGATCTCTTGCACCAGCACCCGCCCGGGCTCTCCCGGCTTGGGGTTGAGGCGGCGGGCCAAAGTTTGCGAGAAGACGGCCTTGAGGGAGTTGGAGAGCTGCACGCGGATCTGCTGCTGCTGCTCCGGCGGGAACACGTCCACCAGGCGATCCACCGTCTGGGCGGCAGAGCTGGTGTGGACCGTGGCAAAGCAGAGGTGGCCGGTCTCGGCGGCGGTGATGGCCAACTGGATGGTTTCCAGATCCCGCATCTCCCCGATCAGGATCACATCCGGATCTTCCCGCATCGCCGCCCGCAGGGCATTGGCAAAGCTCTTGGTGTCTTCGCCCAACTGCCGCTGGTGGATGATGCTGCGGATGGGAGTGTAGATGTACTCGATGGGATCCTCGATGGTGAGGATGTGCTCGGCCCGCTCGCGGTTGATGAAGTCGATGATAGCGGCCAAAGTGGTGGACTTGCCGGATCCCGTCGGGCCGGTCACCAACACCAGGCCCCGAGGCAGACGGGCCATCTCCTTACACACATCCGGCAGGCCCAGCTTGTCGATGTTGGGGATCTCAGAGGCCAGCGCCCGCATGGCGCAGGCGTAGGTGCCGCGATCCCGGTAGACGTTGACGCGGAAGCGCCCGATCCCGCGCACGCCGTAGGAGCAGTCCAACTCCCAGTTCTGCTCCAGGTGTTTGCGCTGGGTGTTGTTCAACATGCTGAAAATGAGCCGCTGCACCTCCTCAGGGGTGAGGGGCTCGTGCTCGGTTGGCTGGAGTTCGCCATTGATGCGGAAATAGGGGGGCAAACCGGCTGAGATGTGGATGTCAGAACCGCCCCTGCGGACGATTTCTTCCATCAGGTCTTCGATCATGAGTTGTGGCATAGGGCTGGTGTCTCCAATCGGTAAGCTGAGTCAGGCTGGGTTCGACCTAGGAGTTGTCGATGAAAAACCCTTCTAAAGCCGGGCTAGAGGCAACCCTCCAGGACTCGTATAGGACTGTTATAATCAGCACCTTGGCGGCGTCAAGAGCCAGGCGCCTTGCCTAAAACTTCGGCGTCAGGCAGTAGGGGCAATCCATCCAGTCTACCTGCAGGGCGGCGCCACAGTTGCGGCAGGTGCTAAGGGCCTTGGCACGGGCCTTCAGCTCCGTTTCCAAACCCTTGTCGGTGAGGATAACCCGATCTACCTCCTCCAGCGTGGTGAGGCCCTGCTTTACCAGCATCAAGCTGTAGGCGAGCAGGGTTTTCATGCCGCTTTCGACAGCGGCTTCCTTGATGACCTCCGTGGGAGCCCCCTTGTTGATCAACTCGGCCAGGCGGTCGTTCATGCGCATGAACTCGTACACCCCCACGCGGCCTTTGTAGCCCACGCCCCCACACTTCTCGCAGATGGGCTTGCCGGTGGCCTTGCGCTGCTCGATCTCTTTGGGGGAGAGCTTGTTGGCTTTGTAGAAGGTGAGCTGTTCGCCGTCGCCGCTGAGGCTGAGGCCATAGCGGGCCAACTCCTCGGATGTGGGGTGGTACGGGATCCGACATTCGGTACACACCCGGCGCATCAAGCGCTGGGCCAACACCCCCAGCAACGAGCTGGAGATCATAAATGGCTCGATCCCCATCTCCGTCAGACGGGCAATGGCGCCAGGGGCATCGTTGGTGTGCAGCGTGGTCAACACCAGGTGGCCGGTGAGGGAGGCTTCGATGGCGGTTTTGGCCGTCTCGTGGTCGCGAGTTTCCCCCACCAGGATCACATCCGGGTCTTGCCGCAAGAAGGCCCGCAGGATCATGGCAAAGTCCATGCCCTTTTCTCGGATCACCTGCACTTGGGTGATCCCCGGCAGGGAGTATTCGATGGGATCCTCGGCGGTGCTGATGTTGATGCCCGGGTCGTTCACTTCTGCCAGCGCCGAGTAGAGGGTCGTGGTTTTCCCGGATCCCGTTGGCCCAGTTACCAGGATTAGGCCAAAGGGTCGCCTGACAACCTCCTTGAAGCTGGCCAGGGTCTCTGGGTCGGTGATCAGCTTGTCCAGGCCGAGCTGGGTGGCGGAGTTGTCCAGAATCCGCAGCACGATCTTCTCCCCGTAGCGGGAGGGCAGGGTGCTGACGCGGAAATCCACCTTGCGCCCCTTGAAGACGCGGCGAATCCGCCCGTCCTGGGGCAAGCGCCGCTCGGCAATGTTCAGGTTGGACATGATCTTGAAGCGAGCGGTGAGGGCGGGGACGATCTTCTTGGGAAAGTTTTCAAAAGCCTGCCGCAGCACCCCATCCTTGCGGAAGCGGATGCGCAGGTATTCTTCCTGCGGCTCGATGTGGATGTCCGACGCCCCGTCTTGCAGCGCCTTGATTAGGATTTGGTTGGCCAATTTGACGATCGGGGCATCGTCTGCCGATTTGAGCTGCTGCTCCAGGGATCCCTCGCCGGCCTCATCGGCAGCCACATCCTCAATAGCATCCAGATCGATTTCGGCAGTGTTGACCACCACCTCTTCTTCCTGTTGGGCAGCAGCCGCCTGTTGGGCAGCAGCCGCGTCGTTGATCCCCTTGATGGCCAGCAGCTCCGCCTGCGCATCCATGTAGCGGTTGATCAGGGTCTCGAAATCCCGCTGGGTGAAGACCCGCCGCTGCAGCTTCAGCCCCTGGATGCGGAAGCGCCGCTGGATGTCGTCCAGCGCCTGCAGGTTGTCCGGCCTGACCATCGCCACCAGCACTTGGTTGTCTTGGCGGCGGATGGGCAAGAACTTGTAGCGGTTGCAGATGTCGAGAGGCAAGAGCGAGTCGATGAGCCCGATCATCTCCGAGATCTCCACCGGCTCCAAATCGATGTCGAGGGGGGGGATCCCGTAGATGATTTTCAGCTCAAAGAGCTGCTGCCGCTTGTAGGCCCGCTCCAGGTCAGGGGTGATCTCTTTGCCGACAATCTCTTTGACCACCAGGGCTAGGGCCTTGCTGCCCCCTTCGCGATCGGCTTTGAGGGCGTTTTGGATGTCCTGGATTTGCTTATCGTCGGCAAAGCCCAGCTCTTTGAGCTTGCGGCCGAAAGGAGTGATGCTGACGTTGGCAATGGCCAGGGCTTTGCTGGCCGCAACGCTGCGACGGGTTAGAGGAGTAGGAAGGTCATTCATGCTGCCGGGCCACCCAGGATGTATTCACATAATGACTGCAGTTAACCGCAGGGATCAACGGTGGGGACATGCAGGCCTGCGCGTCCCAAAGGGCGCTGCCCATGGCCTTACTATGCCCCAACTTGGTTGAAACTTAAATCCCCCTTCCTAGTTCCGGCAGGGTGGTGACGCCTGTCTGGTCAGGCCGGGATCTTCGCCGGATCCACGGGGCCGGTTGGGGGCCTGCTTCCAGAGAGGGATCAGCTTAAGATGGGGAGCAGGCCGGCGGCTTGCGAGCCTTTCCGACGGGAGAAGCCTGCTAACTTGTCCCCTTTCTCGAGACAGCTTCTGCCAATGGCTGAGATCGGTCGAAAATAGGGCGGGCAACGCCAAGCTGATGGGAAATTCGGGGGACAAGCTAAGCTCAAAGGGACGGAGTCGGCCCAACTTGTTTAGGATTACCTCGCTGCAACTGCCCATGCGGCTCTACGTCGAACCCTTTACCGTTCACAAGCGCTATGCCCTCACCCTCAGCCGCGGCACCTATACCGAGGCCACGCTGGCCTGGGTGCGGATCGAAGAGGAGGGGATCGAGGGCTGGGGGGAGGCCTGTCCTTTCTCGGTGAGCGAGGACTGCCACCAGTCTTTGGAGGATATCTTGGTGGGTTTGGAGGTGGCCAAAGGGATCCTACGCCGCCACTCCCCCTGGGAGCGGCAGGCCATTGAGGCGGAACTGCTGCGGGCCGGGATCCCTTCGGCGGCGCGGGCAGCAGTAGACATGGCCCTGCACGATTGGATGGGCAAACGTCTGGGGATGCCCCTGTGGCAGGTGTGGGGACTGGATCGCTCCCGCATCCCGCCCACCACTTTGACCATTGGCATTTCCACCCCTCAGGCGGCCCGCCAGCGTGCCTTGGCCTGGATGGAACAGACCCAAGCGCGGGCCTTCAAGATCAAGCTGGGCAGCGACTTGGGGCTGATGGCCGATCAGAACATGCTGATTGCCGTGCAGGAGGTGATCCCGCTGGGATCCCTGATTACTGTGGACGCCAATGGTGCCTGGACGGTGGAACAGAGCCTGAGCATGAGCAATTGGCTGGCGGGGCAGGGGGTGAGCTACCTGGAGCAGCCCTTGGAGAGGGGACAGGAGGCGAAGCTGATCACCCTCTGGCACGAGTCGAAGCTGCCCATCTTCGTGGATGAGAGTTGTTTCGACAGCCGCGATATTCCCGCCCTGGTGGATCGGGTGCACGGCATCAACATCAAGCTGATGAAGTGCGGCGGCCTTAGCGAAGCCTGGCGCATGATCCACATAGCCAGAGCCCATGGGCTACAGGTGATGCTGGGCTGCTACAGCAACACCGCCCTGGGCAACACGGCGGCTGCCCACCTAGCGCCGCTGGTGGACTACGTGGACTTAGACAGCCACCTCAATCTCATCGACAATCCCTTTGCCGGGGCCATCCTGCAGGACGGCTGCCTGCTCCCCACCGACCGACCGGGTTTGGGGGTAGAGCTGCGGGAGGAATGATGGGAAAGCCAGGATCCCTGTCCAGCGAAAGTCGCGTGGCCATCCTGCTCCACGGGGGGTTGCTGGGGGAGCATGGGAAAACGGGGCTGGGGCTGCTGCGCTACGGCTCCTTCCCGGTGGTGGCGGTGATCGACCGGGAGCAGGCGGGGGGATCCCTGGCCCAACTCACGGGCATTGCCAAAGACATTCCCATCGTAGCCTCGGTGCAAGAGGCGCTGGTTTACGGCCCCGAGGTGTTGGTGATTGGGATCGCTCCTTCCGGCGGCCAGCTGCCCCCGGAGTGGCGGGAGGAGCTCTGCCAAGCCCTGCAAGCCGGCTTGTCTTTAGCAAACGGGCTGCACACCCCCCTAGCGGAAGATGCCCAGTTGCGGCAGTGGCTGCAGCCGGGAGCCTGGATCTGGGACATTCGCCGCGAACCCCCTGGTCTGGGAGTAGGGAGGGGCCTAGCTCGCTCTCTCCCCTGTCGGCGGGTACTGACGGTGGGCACCGATATGGCCGTGGGCAAAATGTCCACCAGCCTGGAACTGCACCGGGCCAGCCTGAAGCGCGGCCTGCGCTCCTGCTTTTTGGCCACCGGACAAACCGGGATCCTCATCAGCGGCGATGGGATACCCCTGGATGCGGTGCGGGTGGACTACGCCAGCGGCGCTGTGGAGCAACTGGTGTTGCGCTATGGATTTGACCACGACATCCTGCACATCGAAGGCCAGGGATCCCTGCTCAACCCCGCTTCCACCGCCACCCTGCCTTTGCTAAGGGGATCCCAGCCCACCCACTTGATCTTGGTCCACCGAGCTGGGCAAACCCACATCAAAGGGATGGACTACGTACCCATCCCTCCCCTGCGTAAGGTCATCGAGCTGTACGAACAGGTGGCCAGAGCTGCCGGCGCCTTTGCCCCCGTGCCGGTGGTGGGGGTGGCCCTCAATACCTTCGGTTGGGAGGAGGAAGCCGCCCTGGCCCAGATCCGCCAGGTGGAAGTGGAGACCGGGCGGCCCTGTACCGACGTGGTGCGCTTTGGGGCGGATCCCCTCTTGGATGCCATTCTCTCGACAGGCTAGCCTCAGGGATCTCCCTTAGGGCGAGTTTCGCTGTCGAGCACTTCCAGGATGGCCTTGGCGGCGCGGGCCAAAACTCCCGGCTCCCCCAGCGCTGCCCGCATAGCAGCATAGTCGGCCTGCAGTTGGGTGCGGCGCTCGGGCCGAGTCAGCAGCTCCAAGGCCAGTTGGGCGACTCGCTCTGGCTGGGCCTCCTCCTGGAGGAGTTCCGGCACAATGGGGCGCATCAGCACCAAGTTGGGGGGAGACATAAAGGGCACCGACACCTTCAGCCAATGGCGGGCCAGCCAAAAGGTAATTGGGTTGAGGCGGTAGATCACCACCTGCGGGATCCCCAAAATGGCCGCCTCCAGGTTGACAGTTCCCGACTTGGCCAGCACCAGGTCGGCGGCCGCCAACAGCAGGTGATGCGCCTTCGGAGGCGAAGGGCGAGGCAAGAGAAGGGTGAGATCCTCCAGCCCATAGCGGCGGGCGGCTTGGGCAATCGGGGCGGCAAAGCGGGGCGAGGCCAGCGGCGCCCAAAACCGCACCTGGGGCAGGCGAGCCCGCAACAGCCGCGCTGCCTGGAGCAAGATGGGCAAAACCGAGCGCAGCTCCTGGCGGCGGGAGGCCGGCAGCAGCGCCACCACCATCGCTTCCTCAGGGATCCCTAACTCAGCCCTGGCCTGAGCGCGACCGGGTACACTCGCCAAAATATCCAGCAGGGGGTGGCCCACATAGCAAACCTGGGCACCTGCTGCGGCGTAGTAGCGGGCTTCTTCAGGGAAAATCGCCACCATCAGTCGCATCTGCTGGGCTAGCCGGTAAGTGAGGCGGCTGTTGGGCGACCACACCCATTCTTGGGGGGCAATGTAGTAAACGGCAGGGATGCGTCGCCGCTGCAACAGGCGGGCGATGCGGCTATTGATGCCGATGTAATCCACCAGGATGGCCAAATCAGGCGGGTCTTGCGCCAGGAAGCGGCGGATCTTCCACTCCGTCCATAGGGCAGGGCCGACGAAGGGGAGAGCCTCCAGAATGCCGATAGAGCTGATCTCCGTGGTGCGGTGCAACAGATTGGCCCCCGCAGCGGCCATCTCCTCTCCCCCAACTGCCGTGATGCGTAGGTGCGGGCGTTGGCGCAGCAACTCGCGGATGAGATGGCCGGCCTGCAGATCCCCGGAGACTTCTCCGGTGCAGATAAACAGATGGCTCACAGGTCGTCCTCTTCTCTGCTGCGGCGCAAGGCCGGCAGAGGGCCGCGCCGTTGGGGTTGGGAAAGGGAATCTTCCAAAAATTGCAGCAGATGGAGCAGGGATCCCGTCTCGTCCACCAGCTCTTTCCCCTGCAGGGAGAAGATGCTAGAGCCCCCCTCGCTTCGCAGACTCTCCCGCAGCGTTTGCAGCGCTTTTTCCAGGGGCAAACCGGAACGGTAGAGGAGCCGGTAGGCCTGCCGCAAGGCCGCCAGGGATCCCTCCATCCCCTTGGCTCGCCGCAACCCCACCAAGTTAAGGCCCCGGATGCGGGCCGGGTGCCCCTCCACCAACATGTAAGGCGGCACGTCGCGATCCACCCGGCTCATGGCCCCCACCATAGCCAGGCGCCCCACACGGGTAAACTGGTGGATCCCGACCATGCCGCCGATGCGCGCCTGCGACTCAATGTGAATGTGGCCAGCCAGGGAGACAGCGTTGGTGATCACCACCTGATTTTCGATGACGCAGTTGTGGGCGACGTGGACGTAGGCCATCAGCAGGTTGTGATCGCCGACCACCGTCGCTTCCCCTTCATTGGTGGCTCGGTTGATGGTGACGAACTCGCGGATGCGGTTGCCCTTGCCGATCACCACCTGAGAGGGCGCGCCGCTGTACTTCAGATCCTGAGGCTCCGTGCCCAGCACCGCCCCCGGAAAAATCTGGTTGTCCTCGCCAATATCTGTCCAACCATCGATCACCACGTGGGCCCCCACCACCGTACGGGCGCCAATGCGCACATGCTCGCCGATAACCGCATAGGGGCCAACTTGTACCGTCTCGTGCAACTCAGCCTTCGGATGGATTACCGCTGTGGGATGAATCCGAACAGAGGAGTTGGGAGTGGATCCCGCTGAAGCCAACGAACTCATTTCTAACCTAGCCAGCAAATGTAGCTACGCTCCCAACCCTGCGATTAGGGCTTGCTTGGGGAGGGCACAATCCTCCACCGCTCTGCTGTGAAACTCCGACCGGGAGGTGAAAGCAGCACTTGACATGCCCCTATCCCAACACTTTAGCAGGGTCTTTCCACGCCAAGTTGCCTCCGCTGGGCTCCTCCTCGATGGGGAAAACAGATGGCCACCCCCCACTTGCCCCGCGGTTGCGGAGCGCCAAAGGCCCCGCTGCTGGCCGCTGTTGGCCCATCAATCCACCAGGGAGAACATCAGCTCCCCTTCGGTCACCAACTGTCCCCCCACCTGGGCCCGACAAAACATCTTGCCGATGCGTTTTTGCCGGATGGTGAGCAAATTGGCTGACAGCAGCAACTGATCCCCCGGCAGCACGGGGCGGCGGAAGCGAACGCCATCGATGCCGGCAAAGAGAGCCAACCGCCCAGCCACATCCGGCAACTTGGTCAACACGATCCCCCCCAACTGCGCCATGGCCTCGACGATCAGAACGCCGGGCATGATCGGTCGGTTGGGGAAGTGCCCCTGGAAAAAGGGCTCGTTGAAGGTGACGTTTTTCAGGCCCACCGCCCGTTGCCCTGGTTGATACTCCACCACGCGATCCACCAGCAAAAAAGGGTAGCGATGGGGCAGGATCTCCAGGATTTGATCCGTGGTGAAGACGGGGGGAGCGGTTGCCAACTGGGCAGCTGCTTCAGCCGAGAGAAGAGGTGGAGGAGAGACATCAGAGGACATAGTAACCCACAGAGCCAGAAGACAAACCGTGAAACCGTGACGTACTCCCGCACTCATGCTGACGCATAGAGTGCAGGCTTCATGGCTTACGCCACGCTTCGCCAA
>NZ_JANSHJ010000075.1:0-1926 GCF_047502615.1 Synechococcus sp. W60.3
TTCTCTCCTTCCTCTTGAATACCTGTACCCTATTTTAAATTAAAAGGCTGTACTTGACCGTTTTCCGGAATACAGAGCTTTGCTCATTTTGAGAGCAGAGTTGGGTTGCGAGATCCAGGGCAAAGCCAGAGAATCCTCTTGCAGATAAGCTGGGCGCTCCAGGACTTGTACTGGCTGGCCGGGACGATAGATGTAGATTCTTCGGCTTTCCGGGTCAATTAGCCAGCCCAGTTGGGCGCCGTTGTCGAGGTACTTCTGCAGCGTGGCTTGCAAAGCAACCAGATCGTCCACAGAGGAGCGTAATCCGAGCCTAGGAAGGCAAAGCGATGGCGCTCCTCGGAGGTAAGCTGTTCCGCTACGCAACGCTAAACAAAAACGAACTTTTGTAAGGACTTCGTCCCGCTTACGCGATCATAGATAGTAAGCAAAACCTTGAGGCTTTGCCTCAAGGAACTATCTAGAGGCATCTTGACAGCGCCTTTGCGAGTTCGTTTTTGAACTGCGTCAAAATCCCCCGCCTTTAGGCGGTGGGAGTGTCAAGTTCGTGGTTGCTGATAGCCATCGGTTAAGGGCTGGTGGAAAAAGAGGGCAGCTCGGGGCAGATTATTCCCAAACTAAGCTGAGATCGGCAACAAAGCCAGGGAGGACGGGATCCCCTTCTAGGTAAGCTGGGCGCTCCAGAACTTGGACGGGCTGGCCGGGGCGATAGACGTAAACTCGCTGGCTTTCCGGGTCGATCAGCCAGCCCAGTTGGGATCCGTTCTCGAGGTACTCCTGCAGCTTGGCCTGCAAAGCAGCCAGGTCGTCGGAAGGGGATCGCAATTCCAGGACAAAATCCGGACACAGGGGGGCAAAGCGGCGGCGCTGCTCTGGAGTAAGCTGCTGCCAGCGCTCCTTGGCAATCCAGGCGGCATCGGGAGAGCGAATAGCCCCGTTGGGCAGGGCAAAGCCGGCAGAAGCATCAAAGGCCACGCCAAGCTGGGTTTGGCGGTTCCATTGCCAGAGTTGGGCGCTGAGGCTCAAGTTTTGGCGGCTGCTTTCGCTGCCGACAGGGGCCATGGCCACTAGCTCCCCTTTGGCGGTGCGCTCCAGGCGCAGCTCAGGGTTCTGCCGGCAGAGCTGTTCAAAGATTTCATCGGTCAACTCCAGGCTGGGCCGTAGGTTAAGCGCGATCATAGGCAAGTTCCCTGGGAACTATTCCCAGACTAGGGTGAGATCGGCAACAAAGCCAGGGAGGACGGGATCCCCTTCTAGGTAAGCTGGGCGCTCCAGAACTTGGACGGGCTGGCCGGGGCGATAGACGTAAACTCGCTGGCTTTCCGGGTCGATCAGCCAGCCCAGTTGGGATCCGTTCTCGAGGTACTCCTGCAGCTTGGCCTGCAAAGCAGCCAGGTCGTCGGAAGGGGATCGCAATTCCAGGACAAAATCCGGACACAGGGGGGCAAAGCGGCGGCGCTGCTCTGGAGTAAGCTGCTGCCAGCGCTCCTTGGCAATCCAGGCGGCATCGGGAGAGCGAATAGCCCCGTTGGGCAGGGCAAAGCCGGCAGAAGCATCAAAGGCCACGCCAAGCTGGGTTTGGCGGTTCCATTGCCAGAGTTGGGCGCTGAGGCTCAAGTTTTGGCGGCTGCTTTCGCTGCCGACAGGGGCCATGGCCACTAGCTCCCCTTTGGCGGTGCGCTCCAGGCGCAGCTCAGGGTTCTGCCGGCAGAGCTGTTCAAAGATTTCATCGGTCAACTCCAGGCTGGGCCGTAAGTTGAGGGAGATCACGGCCTTAGGGATCCCGTTTAGAGGATTTGAGGATGGGCTGGCGCTATTGTAGTCTTTTGGATCCCTCACCCCTAGCCCCTCTCCCACAGCCAGAGGGGAGGAAGTTGACACTCCCACCGCCTAAAGGCGGGGGATTCTTACGCAGTCCACAAAAGAACC
>NZ_JANSHJ010000076.1:0-387 GCF_047502615.1 Synechococcus sp. W60.3
TTCTCTCCTTCCTCTTGAATACCTGTACCCTATTTTAAATTAAAAGGCTGTACTTCGGTAAAGTGCGATCTAAATGGTAGTGCAGCCAAAGGCGAGTTTCGGATTTTCCATGTCAGCAGTGGAAGTAAGCTCAATCTACAAAGTGTAGCGATCAAAGGCGGCTGTGCTGATGGAGCCAATTTTCCAGATACTGCCGGTGGCGGTGTTTTTGTGGAGGTCGGCAGTCAGCTTGCAGTCTCCGAGGTTCAGATCTCCAGTAATGGGGCTTTTTCTTTCGGGGGCGGCATCCACAACCTGGGCACAGTAACTATCAACAAAGCCGATATCTCGGGGAACAGTGCTAACCAGCAAGGGGGTGGCATCCACAACGGCAGCGGCGGCACGATA
>NZ_JANSHJ010000076.1:487-722 GCF_047502615.1 Synechococcus sp. W60.3
ACGGTTACCAACGCCGGCATTACCAACAATGGTGCCGGCAAGGAAGGGGGCGGCACCTATAACCTGGGCACGGCAACCATCAGCGAAACTGGAATTTCCAACAATGGCGTTGGTGACAAAGGGGGCGGCATCTACAACGGCAGCGGCGGCACGATAACGGTTACCAACGCCGGCATTACCAACAATGGTGCCGGCAAGGAAGGGGGCGGCATCTACAACGGCAGCGGCGGCAAGG
>NZ_JANSHJ010000076.1:822-1915 GCF_047502615.1 Synechococcus sp. W60.3
TAACAATTACCAACACTGGCATTTCCAAGAATGGTGTTGGTGAGAAAGGGGGCGGCATCTACAACTTGGGCACAGTAACCATTGACGCAGCGGGCATTTCCAACAACGGTGCCGACCAGGAGGGAGGTGGCATCTACAACGGCAGCGGCGGCAAGGTAACAATTACCAACACTGGCATTTCCAAGAATGGTGTTGGTGAGAAAGGGGGCGGTATCTACAACCTGGGCACAGTAACCATTGACGCAGCGGGCATTTCCGACAACGGTGCCGGCCAGGAGGGAGGCGGCATCTACAACGGCAGCGGCGGCACGGTAACGGTTACCAACGCCGGCATTGTCAACAATGGTGCTGGCAAGGAAGGGGGCGGCATCTACAATTTAGGCACGACAAACATCAGCAAAACAGGGATCTCCGGCAATAACGTTAGTGAAAAGGGGGGCGGCATTTACAACGGCAATGGCGGCAAGGTGACCCTCAACGCAAGCGAGATCTCCTTCAACAATGTCGGCCAGGAGGGGGGAGGCATCTATGTTTCCAGCAGCAGTACAGTAAACATTACCAACAGCACCCTATCAGGAAATAGTGCTGGCACAAAAGGCGGTGGCATTTACAATCTCGGCACCAGCAGTCTAAGCTTTGTAACAATTGCATCGAACTCAGCTTCAAAAGGTGGAGGTATTTTCAACGACGCCACAGCCAACCTCAGAAACTCAATCGTAGCAAACAGTACAAGCGGAGGTAATTGTTCCAACGCTGGCACTCTCACCCCCAGCGGGGCGAATCTCGACACCGATGGAAGCTGCCCAGGATTTACGGCTGTGACCTCAGCAGCTTTGAACCTTGGGCCACTGGTCAACAATGGTGGGCCGACCCAGACCCATGCCCTTCTGGCAGGCAGTGTAGCCATCGACGCTGTGCCAGCCGGGCAGTGTACCGACCTGAACAGTAGCCCTGTCAACCAGGATCAGCGGGGTTTTTCCCGACCTGCTGGAGTTCGGTGTGATGTAGGAGCATATGAGGAGCAAGCTCCGCCCACCCCCACTCCAACACCCACGCCCACTCCAACACCCACGCCCACTCCAACACCCACGCC
>NZ_JANSHJ010000003.1:0-47293 GCF_047502615.1 Synechococcus sp. W60.3
TTGCGGGTTCTTTTGTGGACTGCGTAAGAATCCCCCGCCTTTAGGCGGTGGGAGTCTCAATTGATAGTTCGCACTCAAGCATGGCGAAGCCGAACGCCGTCTCCACCTCTAGCTCCTCTCTCCCTTTGGGAGAAGAGCTGGGGGTGAGGGGTGCCTCTAGGAGTGCGTCTGATTGGCAGCCAGCCCCTCAAGAATAGGTGATGTCCGTCTGTCCCAAAGGGATTGCCTCCATCCCTGCCTCGGCCTCTTCTGCGCGCACCTCCTGCAAAAAGGCTTCGAGAGAAGCGTGGGCTTCCGCCTCCAGATCTGCTCCCCCTTCCGGCAGCCAGCCCAAAAGCGGCAGGGGCAAGAGGGTGGACAGGTTGGTCAATAGCAGCAGCAGCCCCAGATGGCTGAAATCGCTCTCGGTTACCCCCAGCGCGTGCATGAGCAGGGATCCCAACTCTTGAGAGAGAAACCCCGCCAGGTTAAAAGCCGACATCAGCAAGGCGAAGAGGGTAGCTTCGATTCCCGGCGGGCAGAGGCGGGCAGCCAAGACCAACACCGGCATAAAGGCAATCTGCCCTGCCACCGTCAGCACCAGGCTATCCCCCAGACTAAACCAGTGATCGTCGATGCCCCAGGCCCGGTTGAGGTGATAGACCAAAATGAGGCTGGTTAGGCCCAGCCCTGCCGAGAGAACCGTCATCCAGCCAAATAGAGGCCGCAGCGGGATCCGCCGCAGATACACCTGAAAGATCGCCACCCCCACCAAGCTGGCGACGCTGGTAACCAGCCGCACCTGGCCTAAAAACCCCGGCCCAAAGCCGAGATCGCTGGTAAAAAAATAAAACAGGGCCACGTCGGCGCTGGGAGTTGCCTGCCAGATAAAGACAAACAACACCGGCAAGAGAATGCTGGGTTGCCGCAGCGCCCGCCACACCTGTCCCACCTGCTGCCGCAAGGGATCCCAGCCAAAGGAGCAGGCCACCGGCTGATCCACAATCACCCAAGCCGCCAGGGCGATCAGCAGCGGCAACAAGGCCGTCAGCCCAAACACCACCTGGGGGGGATAGTGGTCTAGGAGTGCCCCTCCGGCATAGGCCGTGAGCAGAGATCCCAGCGCCGTCGCCCCCCAGGACAAAGACTGCAGCGTGCCCGTCCCCGCCCAGTCGCTGCCGTGAACCCGCTCCACCACCAGCGAATCCACAATGACATCCCCCACCGCCACCGCCAGGGATCCCAAAACCATCCACAGCATCGCCAACTCAGCCGTTGGCGCCCACAGGGCCATCCCTAGCCAAGCCCCACACCCCAGCAGCCCGGAGAGCAAGAGGTAGGGACGGCGGCGGTAGCCTGCCAGCGGCAGCGTATCGGAGAGGAGGCCGTAAAGAGGCTTGAGGGTCCAGGGAATGACGGCAAAGCCCATCAGCGCCGCCGTCTGCGCCGGCCCCAGGCCCAGGCTATCCTTCAAGTAAAAACTGGTGGCCAGCCGCGCCAGCCCCACCGCCCCCTGCACAAAGTACACCAGCAGGATCCCGATCAGTTCCGGCGTCCAGCAGATCTCTTGCAGGGGATCCAAAGTGGATCGGCGCAGCTGTTGCAGCAGGAGGTGAAGCATGGGCAATCTTGTCCTTGTCGCTTCCTGTCTTGGCCGTTGTCCCGTAGGACTGCTCTTGCAGCATTGTCTTGCCGCAACAATAGCAACAGCAGGAAATGAGAGTTAAGAACTTCTTTACACTGTAACCTGCTCAACTGTAACCTGCCCAACCGGCCCACGGCTGCGATCCTCCAGACCCCCGCCTGTCAAGGCGCCGGCGGCACTTCTGTAGAGATTCCAAGCCGTGAGCTGCCTCGGGCGAACATGACTGACAATGCGAGGGATCCTTTTTTGAACTGCTCATGAGCTGGCAACGCCCCGATGGTCGCACGGCTGCCCAATTGCGCCCGATTTCCTTTCAGCGCCACTTCACCCGCTACGCTCCGGGCTCAGTGCTGGTGAAGTTTGGCGATACCCATGTCCTCTGCACCGCCAGTGTGGCCGAAGAAGTCCCCCCCTTTTTGCAGAACACCGGCCAAGGCTGGCTGACAGCGGAGTACCGCATGCTGCCCACCGCCACCCAACAGCGCCGGCCGCGAGAGACGCTAAAAGTCTCAGGCCGCACCGCCGAGATCCAACGGCTCATCGGGCGTAGCCTGCGCGCCGCCTTGGATTTCCACAAGCTGGGATCCCGCACCATCACTGTCGATGCCGACGTCCTGCAGGCCGATGGCAGCACGCGCACCGCCGCCATCACCGGTGGCTATGTGGCCCTGCACGACGCCATCACTTGGCTTTACAAACAGGGGCTGCTGGATCCGGCGCAGGGATCCCCCTTGCGGCAGCAGGTGGCAGCCCTTTCGGTGGGGATCGTGCGAGGCGAGGTGCTGGTGGATTTGTGCTACGAGGAGGACAGCCAAGCGGAAGTGGACATGAACATTGTCATGAACGAGCAGGGAGCCTTGATCGAGATTCAGGGCACCGCCGAAGCCGGCTGCTTCGACCGCTCGCAACTGTTGCAAATGTTGGATATGGCCCAGGCCGGCATCCAAGAATTGCTCCGGGCCCAGCGAGAGACTCTAAACTTGTAGCCGACGGGATTGTTGCAGCCGCGAGCCCAGCCTGAGCCTTGCAGCGGTTCCGGTCGGGCGGCTGCTGGTAGGGTTCCCAGAGTTCTGCCTTTGACACTCCCACCCAGGGGATTCTTACGCAGCCCAAAATGGACTCGCGAAGGCGCTGTCAAGACGCCCCTAGACAGTCCTTTGAGGCATAACCTCAAAGTTCTGCTTACTTCGGACTGAAGTTCCTCCAGGTTAGTTATTGCCGCGCCGGTTTTGCACCGCAGTAGGTTGTTTTCCTGGAGAAGCTCTATATAACAAAGAAGCAACTAAAGTGGCTCAAGGGCTTTTTCGCCCCGCACTCAAGTACGGGGCTACCAAGCTATCCTCTTGTGTTTCTTTTTGGTAAAGAGACGATAATGAGATGAAGCAGCCGTGAATCACGGCTGCCTCTGCAAGCTTGGGTGTGTGGCCGAGGTGAATCCCTGCGCATTTGGACTGCAGAGGCTGGCCGGGAGGATGTCCCATGTCCCATTTTGTGTTTGCAGCGGGGGAACTGGCGCCCCTGCTCCGGCAGCAAGGTCGGCAGTTTAGCACCGGCTATCTGCACCTCCACCTCAAAGGGGGGGATCCCGCCGAGGGCACGGAGCCTTGGGTGCTGACCTACTACTACGGCAGACTGCTCTTTTCCGCCGATCAGCCCCTCAACCCTCAGATCCTGCTAAAGCGCCTATCCCGCTTTATTCCCCGCCTCAACTTGGAATGGTCGCAGCGGGCTATCCGAGTGCTGCAGGAGCGGCTGATAAAAGACAACTCCCTGCCGGAACTGCTAGAGGCCATCGCCCAGTTGGGCCTGATCAAGCCAGGTGAGCTGGAAGACGCGCTCTGGCTCAACCTGCTCACCGATTTCGATCGCTATCTCTTTGAGCGGGCAGGCACCTGTTCCTTTGAAGTGCAGGAACGGGTTGCCCAAGAGGCCCCCATTGGCGGGTTTGAGTTGGAGCCGCTGCTACAAGAAGCGGCTCGCCGCCACGATCGCTGGGCGGAGTTGCGGGTGGCCGTTCCCACCATGCTGGCGGTGCCGGTGGTCAACTGGGATCGGGTCAACCGCTATCGCCTTACCGACGAACAGCGGCAAAAGCTACACGCCCTCACCAAAGATGGCCAGTCGCTAGAGGCCATTGCCAAGAAGCTGTGTCGGGATCGGCTGGAGGTGGCCGGCCTTTTCGCTGCCTGGGCCAAAAAAGGTCTGGTGAGCCTGCAAACGCCCCCAGAACTGCTGCAGGCTAAGCGCCACGCTCCCACAACCCTCTTGGCGGTGGACGACAGTGTCGTGATGCAAGAAATCCTGCGGCAGTACCTATCCAAATATCACGTGATCACAACGGGCAACCCCGCCGAGGTGCTCCCCCTTTTGTTTCAGCACCGGCCTCACCTGTTGTTGATGGACATCGCCATGCCCGGGATCGACGGCATAGAACTCTGCCGCATTGTGCGTAGCCTGGAAGAGTTCAAGTCTCTCCCTATCCTGATGGTTACCTCGCGGGATAGTTTGCTGGATCGCATCCGCGGCAAGTGGTCGGGAGCAACCGGCTACCTGACCAAGCCTTTTAGCGAAAGCCAGCTCGTCGCCGAGGTGGAGCGGCTTTTGGCCCAGGCCCAGCAGCAAGAGCACACCCCCTACTCTCCCCGAGGAGCCAAAACCAACCCGCCCAGCCCATGGCGGGGATCCCCTGCCCCCCTTGGGGATCAGGCCAAAGCTTAGAAAGCGGGCCAAGGAGGCCGAAACTATGTTTACGGGTCTGGTGCGCAGTTTGGGTACAGCTCAGTTGATCTCCTCTTCCCAAATACGGGTTATCTGTCCAGAGCTACAGCCGCAGTTGGCTTATGGCGACAGCGTGGCAGTGGACGGCCTCTGCCTGACGGTGGTGGAGATCCTGCCCGATGGCTTTTTGGCCGATGTCTCGCCGGAAACGCTGCGGCGCTCGGTCTGGGGCCAGGGATCCGGCCCGCGCACCGTTAACCTCGAGCCGTCCCTGCGGGTGGGAGACAAGCTGGGGGGGCATTTCGTCAGCGGCCATATCGATGGGGTGGGACAACTGTGGGAGCAAGCGGCCACCGGCAACGCCTGGGAGCTGAGCTTCAAGGTGCCGGCGGAGATCGGTCGCTACATCGTGCCCAAAGGCAGCGTGGCCGTCAACGGGGTCAGCCTGACCGTTGCCGAGGTGCGCCAGGGGGGCTGCTGGTTCAAGGTGGCGGTGATCCCGCAGACCTACCGCGAGACCAACCTCTCCTTGCTGCAGGTGGGGGATCCGGTGAACGTGGAGGCGGACATGCTGGGCAAGTATGTGGAAAAATTGTTGGGCCTGGCTCCGCCGGAGAGCGGCCTTTCTCTGGAGTTTCTGGCCGAGCACGGATACGTTTAAGTCCCTAGCGGATCTTTGCCCATCTCATGATTCAGCCGGAAGAAGCCGAACGCCTGCGTGGCGTGACCGTCTATTTGATTGGCATGATGGCCAGCGGCAAGTCCACCCTGGGAGCTGAGCTGGCCGCCCAGTTGCGCCGCCCCTTCTTCGATACCGATGCCCTGGTGGAGCAGGTGGCGGGCTGCTCGATTGCCCAGATCTTTGCCGAGCAGGGGGAGGCCCACTTCCGGGAGCTGGAAACCCAGGTGCTGGCTCAGCTCAGCGGCTACACCCGCCTGGTGGTTGCTACGGGGGGCGGCATCGTGCTGCGGCCCAAAAATTGGAGCTACCTGCACCACGGCCTCACCGTTTGGCTGGATGCGGCCCCTGAGCTCATTTGGCAACGCCTAAAGCGGGATCCTGGCCAACGGCCCCTCTTGCAAACCCCCGATCCCCAAGCTGCCCTGCAGAGGCTGATGCAGGAGCGAGAACCCTTCTACGCCCAGGCCGACGTGCGGGTGCCCATCCATTCAGAAGCCAGCCCGTCCCAGTTGGCGGAACAGGTTTGGCAGGCCATTTGCGCCCGCCTGCGAGCCCAGCCGCCTTGCAACCGATAAAAAAAGGGATCCGCAAACCTCTGGGATCCCTAGACTTGCCAGGAGCGGATCCCTGGCAAGGGGCAGGCAACGATTCCTTAGAGCGCGTTGCCGCGGGGCAGGACTTCCTCGGGGAACTCAAAGCGCTCGTGCGGCTGGTCCTGCGGCGCCATCCAGGCCCGAATCCCCTCGTTGAGCAAAATGTTCTTCGTGTAGAACGTCTCAAACTCAGGGTCTTCCGCCGCCCGCGTCTCCTGACTGATAAAGTCATACGCCCGCAGGTTCAGCGCCAACCCCACCACACCAATGCTCGACATCCACAATCCCGTTACCGGCACAAACAACATGAAAAAGTGCAGCCACCGCTTGTTGGAAAACGCTATCCCAAAAATCTGGCTCCAGTAGCGGTTCGCCGTCACCATCGAGTACGTCTCTTCCGCCTGCGTCGGCTCAAATGCCCGAAACGTGCTCGCCGCTTCCCCATCCTTGTAGAGCGTGTTCTCCACCGTCGCCCCATGGATGGCACACAGCAGCGCTCCACCCAACACGCCGGCCACCCCCATCATGTGGAACGGGTTCAGCGTCCAGTTGTGGAACCCCTGGAAAAACAGCAAAAACCGAAAAATCGCCGCCACTCCAAAGCTGGGCGCAAAAAACCAACTGCTCTGCCCCAGCGGGTAAATCAAAAACACGCTCACAAACACCGCTATCGGCGCGCTAAACGCAATGGCGTTGTAGGGCCGCACCCCCACCAGCCGGGCAATCTCAAACTGCCGCAGCATAAAGCCAATCAGGCCCAGCGCCCCATGGAAGGCCACAAAGGTCCACAGCCCGCCAATCTGGCACCAGCGGGTAAAGTCCCCCTGGGCTTCCGGGCCCCACAGCAGCAGCAGGCTGTGCCCCATGCTGTCGGCGGGGGTGGACACGGCCACCGTCAAAAAGTTGCACCCCTCCAGGTAGGAGCTGGCCAACCCGTGGGTGTACCAAGAGGTTACAAACGTGGTGCCGGTCAGCCAGCCGCCCAGGGCCAAATAGGCGCAAGGAAACAGCAGCAGCCCCGACCAGCCGATAAACACGAATCTGTCGCGCTTGAGCCAGTCGTCGACGATGTCGAACCATCCTCGCTCCTGGCGCGCGCGCCCTACTGCGATGGTCATAGGACAATTTTCTCCAGAAAAAGACAACCAACCAAAAATGCAGTGCAGCACCGCCCCCAGCATTTCTGAGCGGCACCGCCCTTCTATCTTACGAAAAATTAATAAATTGCAACACTTCTCAGGATGAGGCTCTGCCCCAGCTTGGCCGGCACAGGGATCCCTTGTGTTTTAGGATGGGAAGGGTTTTGCCGGGATCCGCTTGCCTCAGCAGGACGAGGGTCATCGCAACACGGAGGGCATTGTGGTGCAAGCCAGGATTTTGTTTGCAGCGGCGGAGGCTGCCCCCATTGCCAAGGTGGGGGGTATGGCGGATGTGGTGGGATCCCTGCCCGTCGTTTTGCGCAAGCTGGGGCAGGATGTGCGCATCATCATGCCCCTGTACGGGTTTCTCTGGGACAAGTTCGGCCCGGAACCGGGGCAATACCCCCGCTCCAAGGATCCCATCTGGTCTAAACAGGTCATGGGGCAGGTGGCCGATATTTACGAAAGCGTTTTGCCCGGCACCGATGTGCCCCTCTACTTGGTCAGCCACTATTGTTTTGCTCCCCACCGCATCTACTACGGCGAGGACGAGTTCTGGCGCTTTACTTTTTTTGCCAACGCCGTGGCTGAATTTGCCTGGACCTACTACCCTTGGAAACCCAACATCATCCACTGCCACGACTGGCACACCGGCATGATCCCGGCCTGGATGCACCAGGCTCCCGATATCGGCACCGTCTTTACCATCCACAACCTGGCCTATCAGGGGCCTTGGCGTTGGCAACTGGAACGCATGACCTGGCTGCCCTGGTATTTTTCCGCCCACAACACCATGGCTGCCGGGATCCTCTACGCCGACCAAGTGAATACGGTTTCGCCCACCTACGCCATGGAGATCCGCACCAGCCTCCATGGAGAGGGCCTCCAGGATCTGCTGGCCTGGAAAGGGGAGCGCCTGCGGGGGATCCTGAACGGCATCGACACCGAGAAGTTCGATCCCCGCACCGATCCCGCTCTCGAGGCCAACTTCAGCATCGACGACCTCAGCGGCCGGGCGGTGAACAAGGCGGCGCTCCAGTCTCGCTTGGGTTTGACCGTTAACCCCGACGTGTTCTTGATGGGCATGGTAGCGCGTTTGGTGGAACAAAAGGGGATCGATCTGCTTATCCAAACCCTGGATCGCTTTTTGGCCTATAGCGATTCACAATTTGTCTTGCTGGGCAGCGGGGAAGCCTACTACGAGGGGCGGATCCGGGAGATGGCCGAGCGGCACCCGGGCAGAATGGCCTATCAACAGGGTTACCAGCCGCAACTGGCTCAGTTGATCTATGGAGGAGCAGACGTCTTTTTGATGCCCAGCCGCTTTGAGCCCTGTGGCATCAGCCAGATGATCGCCATGCGCTACGGCTGTGTGCCCATTGCCCGCCGCACGGGAGGGCTGGTGGATACGGTCAGCCATCACATTCCCAGCAAGGGGATCGGTACGGGCTACTGCTTTGATCGCTACGAAGCCCTGGACTTCTACACCTGCTTGGCGCGGGCTTGGGAGGCCTTTCAGCACAAAGACACTTGGCAGGCGCTGCAAAAGCGGGGCATGGCCACCGACTTCAGTTGGCAGCGCTCGGCGCTGGAATACCTGCGCCTGTACGAGCTGATTATGAACTTGCCGCTGAGGCCGGAAAAGACCTCCTCTGAGAATCAGCCCGCCCCCACTTAGCTCTACTCCGTCCAAACAGCCAGCCTCCCAGCAACTTCTGGCTGAGGGGATCCCTGAGCTGCGGCGGAGGCACCCAGAGTGAGATAAAGTAGAACGGGTTAACGAGGTTTTGAGGACTGCCTGCCAATGTTCGGACGACGTCCCGCTGTTATTGGCCAAGGTCGGCGCCAAGACGCCACTGTCCAAGGGCTCAACTTTCTGCGCCGTTCTTGGGCGCGGTTGGCTTTCGGCTTGTTGCTTGGCCTTGTCCTGGGCGTCGGCTCGACTCTCTGGGCCACGGCTCAAGAGCTGCCCCCTGGCCAGCAGCTCATTCCCAACCCGCAGCAGTTTCGGGCCCTAGAACAGCCCAACAATGCCCTCAGCGTGTTGCGGGCTGAACAACTGGCCGCCGAAGCCGATGCCGCCATCCAAGCGCAAAACTACGACCGGGCCATCGAGCTGCTGCAACAGGTGTTCAACGCCTACAACCAGCGCTCCAACTACCACCAAGATCTCTCCCGGGCTTTTGCCGGGATCCAAAACCGCATCTCCGAAGAGCAGCGGGAGCTGGCCCGCGTTGCCGCCCAGGCCCGAGATGAGGCTGCCTACGATCTGGCCGTGGTCTATCGGGCTGCCGGGCGCCCCGAGGAGGCCGTGGGCTGGTTGATCCAGGTCATCAAAAGCCAAACCCCAACCCGGGAGCTAGGCACCCAGGCCTACCAGCAGCTGCTGGAAATTGGCTTTGTTAGCACTCCTTTTCCCTAGAGCTTTTCTTCCAGATTGCGGTAGAAAGCCAGCGCCGTTTGCCCATAAGCCCGCTGGTCGACGCGCAGGAGAGATCCCACCTGCTCTGGCAGCTTTTGGCCGCTGCGATGCTCGACAATCAAGGTTCCACCTGGCTTGAGCAAGGGCGGGATCCGCGGCAGGAGCGAGGCGTACAGACCGGCGTCGTGGGGGGGATCAAAATAGACGTAATCGAAAGGATCCAAGCCCAGGCCGCGGCTGAGCAGCTTGCGGGCATCCCCCTGAATCACCTGGAAAGATTGTCCCGGCTGAGCTACCTTTGCCCAGTTGGCCTGGATGAGGCGACAGGCCGGCGCAGCGATCTCGATCCCGGCCACAAAGGCCGCCCCATGGCACAGGGCCTCTGCCCCCACTGTGCCGGCTCCACAGCAGAGATCCAGCCAGCGACAGCCCTCCACCTGCCCCCGCAAGATGTTGAACAGGGCCTGCCTCACCCGCCCAGGGGTGGGTCGAGTGCCCAGGCCGGCAGGGGTCTGCAGCGCTCGTTTGCCGCTGATACGCAGGCCCATTAGTGTTAGGGGGAGGGAGTCGGTGTAGGCAACTGGCCGGTTAACCCGCTGCGCTGGGCGGCACGATCCCGTTCCATCTGGATCTGCTCCACCAAAGCTTCAGGCAACTGGGCAGCAGCCTGCAGGGCTTGGTCGAAAAGGGGAACTGCCTCCCGGTCTTGGCCCTTGGCAACCAAAATTTGCGCCTTGAGGTAGTAGAGCTCAGGGTTGTTGCAGGAAGCAGCAATGGCCCGCTCCACCGCCTCCAGCGCCTCGTCAAAGCGTTTCATATCCCGATAGGCCAGGGCTTGGCCGCGGTAGGACAAATAGTCAGGCGCTGCCAGGCGAAATTGATTCAACGCTTTCTCCCGATAGGTCAGCAGCAAATCCATATAGCCGTTGAGGAGATTCAGCTCTGGGTCGCTGCTGTCCACGGCCTGGGCGGCCCGGATGGACGCAAACAATTGATTGAGGGTGGGCAATGCCTTGGGCAGCCCGATCACCACCCCCTCCCGCACCACAGTGTTGGCCGCCTCCAGCCCATAGCCCACGCCCTCATACAGGTTGCCGCGCAAGGGATCCGTCTTTTTCAGCTCGGCAGCCACTTGTCGGGTTTGGGTGGCCAACTGGGCAAAAGCATCCAGATCCCCCTCCTGGTAGGCCAGCGCCGCCAACAGGGCATAGACCATTGGCTCGTCGGGGGAAGCTTTCTTGGCTATTTCCAGCTTCTCTCGGCTCTGGGTGTAGCGGCCTGCGCAGAAAAACTCCTCAAACGCCGCAGCCACCTCAGGGCTGATGGGGCGGGCATTGGCCCCGCTGCGAAAAGGATCCTGCGCCCAAACCGGCAAGGCGGATCCCCACACCCAACACAGGATCCCTGCGAGCTTGGCCCCTCTGCCGAACTTGTCGCTTCTCATCCCCTGGCCTCAGCACCCACTACGAACTTTTAGCGAATCGACGCGTCCTTGACCTGCTCTTCAGCGCAGCATTTGCGCAATCGCAGCAATGGCTGCGTCTTGAACCAACTCATTGGTCTCGTGGGCCAGGAGAGCGTGCAAGGGATCCAGGGCGCGCGGATCCCCGATTTGGCCGAGGGCGCGGGCTGCCGCCTCCCGCACCGCCGGTTCGCCGTCAGAAAGCTTGGTCAGCAAAGCCGGCACCGCCTCAACTGCACGCATTTGACCCAACTGATAGATGGTTTGCAGTTGGGCCTCAAGAGGGGTTGTCGCAGCTGTAGGAACAGAGCCGTACACAGAGATGCCAGGAGAGTAGCCGTAGGAGCCCCGGCCCGCCATGGCGATGGCCGAAAGGGCCTGCAACGCCTCTAGGGCATGATACCGCTCTGCCTCGTTCATATGCGGCAATTGGGCCACCAGGTTGTCAAAGGCTTGCTGTACAGGGTCAGCAGCCGCAGCCTGTTGGACAATGCGAGCAAGGTTTTGGTCGGCCCGCATCTGTTGCCAAGACTGGAGCATCGCCAAGCCGGCAACCACCAAAGCAGCATCGGCCAAAACAGCCAGCAGTGCCATCCCGCCCCAAATCTTGCTGCGACGGCTGAGCTTTCGCATCTGCTTATCCAGGTAGACGAAAGCCTGGTGCTGCCGCTCCCAAAAGTCAGGGGCCACCTGCAGAGTTTGGGCGCTCAGATCAGGAGACAGAAGGTTTTCCTCGCGGGCCACCTCCAAGCTTTGCAGCCTCTGGTTTAGGCGAGAAAAGTGTTTCGTCCAGAGCCAAGTAAACATCAGATCCCATCCTCTCTCCGAGCCTGCCAATGGAGCCAAATCTCCCTGACACAGCAATCTAGGGACTCGTGCTTGCATCCGTTAAGCGACAGGATAACAAAAGCCTCGGCCCCCCACCACCCGCTCTCGAGCGAAAAAGCGCAGCGCGGAAGCAAGCCATGGCTGCGGTGAAGCGCTCGGTGGTGACCCCCCATAGACAGCCGCCCGCACCTTAGGCAGGCGGGAGCATAATCCGCTCCGAAAGACCTAGGAACACCGGGTACTGAGCACAGCCGAGCACCGTTCAGCGCTGCATCGAGATCGTCATCCTTCTCTAAGCGATCTTTCTGGCAACGAAGCAATTTTCGGCCCGGCGGCATTTCCCGCCGGAGCAGCATCGCGTTTGCGCCAGCAGACTGTGGGCCCTACGCAGTTGGCTGGACGGACAAAACAACCTGTCTTGTCCACTTCCAGTTCCCCAAACAGAGGATTCCCAGGGGCAACCGAATCCTGGCAGATTCCTTACAATCTACGCTCAGATCAGCTCGCTTACCGGGAAGCGATCCAGCAGTTTTTGGGCTTCGCGAGCGTTTTCCCGCAACTCGGCTGGCAGATGGGGTATGTAGGGAATCTGGGAGAGCAAATCCAGCGTGCGGCGAATCAGGCGCACAATATCCCCAGCATCCAGGTTGGTGCTGGCCTCTAGCTGTTCCCAAGGGATCCCTTGCGCCCAGTGTTCCACGATCCCGGCCAAGCCAGGCTCAAACCCAATCGGCACGTGAAACACCTGGTGTTGCCGCTGGCTGCGGAACAGTTGCCGCCGCAAGCCTCGTAAGCCATGCAGCACATCCTCGACTAGCCCGGAAGTACGCAGCCGGCTGTAGGTACCCGAACGGGGAGGCTCGGCCACCAGGGCAGCGATCACCCCAGCGAAGTGATGGGGAGCACAGCCTAGACATTCGCCAGATAGCAAAGCCAGCGCCAGCCAGAGCTCGTTATCTCCCCGCAGAGCGGCTACCACCTCTCCGCTGGCGGTAGGTTGATACTCCCGCAAACAGTCGAACTCCTGCAACACCCCCACCAAGGCCATAAATTGCTGCCAGCGCAACTCCTGTACCGAGTCGCTTTGCCGCTCCAGGTGCTGCAGACGCTTGCGCAGGCGCTGGCGCTTTTCCTGTAAACCCAGCAGCTTTTTCCCAACCCTGTGGGCAGGGTTTGCGCGGATGCGGGCTTCCAGGGCGCGGATCTTTTCCTCTTGGGCTTGGATGTGGGGAAAGGCCAATAGGCGCAGGGTGGGATCCGGCTCGGCTTCTCGCTGTTTGAGCAGGTAGCGCAAGATGCGCCGCTCTTCCCGCCGTTGCGCCTGCACTTTCTCGTAGCGGGCGATGTCTTCGTCGGAAATACCCTCCAAGAGGCGGTCGATCTCTTCCAGCTCGGCGCGGGTGTGCTGGAGCTCCTGTTGTTCGGGCAGCTTTTGCAGCGAGAGCAAATACTGGCCAAAGCTGCGGTTGATGAGATCCCGGGCCGCCTCCAGAGAGTGCTTCTGCAGCAAGTTCAGCACCATGCCATAGGTGGGGGTAAACTGGCTCACCAGGGGATCTGCTCCCGCAGTGGCCAGCCGCGCCGCCTCTTGCGCCCCTTCAAAGGGAGATTGCAAGGTCACCACATGCCCGATCACATCTTTGCCCCGTCGTCCGGCCCGGCCCGACATTTGCATAAACTCAGAGGCAGTCAGGAGGCGATGGCCGTCGTCGGTGCGCTTGGAGAGGGAGGAAATCACGGTCGTGCGGGCGGGCATGTTGATCCCGGCGGCCAAGGTCTCGGTGGCGAAGACCAGCTTCACCAACCCCTGCTGAAAGAGGTGCTCCACCAGGCCCTTCCAGGCGGGCAACAGGCCGGCATGGTGGGCGGCAATCCCCCGGTAGAGGGCATCCAGTTGATCCCGACGCACGGCTTCCGGCGTTTCCCGGCAAAAGCGGTCGATCTGCTCGGCCAACTGCTGCCGTTCTGCCTCGCTGGCGATCAAGTCCAAGTTCCCCACGCTGGCCACCGCCAGGTCGCAGCCTTTGCGGCTGAAGATGAAATAGATGGCCGGCAACATGTCCCGCTGGCGCAGGTTTTCCACCACCTGCACCATATCCGGCACCCCCCCATAGGAGGACTGGCCGGACTTGGGGAGTTTGCTTTTTAGGCGGCGATTGCAAACCCACTGGCCCGACTCCGTTTGTTCCAGCAGGGGGAACAGCCCTTTGCGATTGGCAAAGTGAAATTGCAGCGGCACCGGGCGATGGCTGGAGTCGATCAGTCGCGTGGGGCCATGCACCTGGTTCATCCAGTCGGTGAGCTGGTCGCTGTTGGCCAGCGTGGCCGAGAGGGCAACAAGCTGGATGTGGGCAGGGCAGTAGATGATCGCCTCTTCCCAGACGGTGCCTCGCTGCTGGTCGTTCATGTAGTGGCATTCGTCCAGGATCACCGCCTGCACGTCTTGCAAGGGATCCCGGCTCAGGGCCTCCGCCTGCTCCCACGCATCCCTCTCGCTGGCGTAAGCCCCCTGTTGGACAGCCAGAGAAAGCGGCGTGCCGTAGAGCATGTTGCGGAAGATCTCGGTGGTCATCACCAAGATGGGCGCCTCCCGGTTGATGGAGATGTCGCCGGTGAGCAGGCCAACCCGCTCTGGGCCAAATTGCTGGCCGAAATCGCGAAACTTCTGGTTGGAAAGAGCCTTCAGAGGAGTTGTATAAAAAACCCGCTTGCCTTGGGACAAGGCCCGATAAATAGCATATTCTCCGATCAGCGTCTTGCCGGATCCCGTAGGTGCACAGACTACCACCGATTCCCCAGCTGCTAGAGCTTGAATCGCTCGGATTTGAAACTCATCCAGCTCAAAAGGGAAAAGCCTGCGCAACTCGTCCAGCAAGTCGGTTGCCGGGGAGAGAAGCGGGTTCATGGGATCCGAAAAGTCATCAGAAAACAACCTAAAAGCTAGCCACCTCGCTGCCGCTTGTGTGCTATATCTCCCAGGATACAAGCTTGATCCGGGTGTTGGCTCGGGGCTGCGAGTCTTGCCGCTGGGGGAGACCCAAGCCTGGGCAATGCTAAAATGAGGTGCCGTCGCCGGGTGCCATCGTGCTGGTTGTAATCGACAACTACGACAGCTTTACCTATAACCTGGTGCAATACCTGGGGGAACTGGGGGCACCGATGCAGGTTTTTCGCAATGACGAGATCTCAGTGGCCGAGCTGCGCCAGATGCAGCCGGAGGCTGTAGTCATCTCGCCGGGGCCGGGACGACCAGAGGATGCCGGCATCTCGCTGGAGCTAATTCGGGAGCTGGGGCCAGAGTTGCCCATTTTGGGTGTCTGTCTGGGGCACCAGTGCATCGGCCAGGTCTACGGTGGCCAGATCGTGCGCGCCCCTGAGTTGATGCACGGCAAAACTTCGCTGATCTACCACCAAGGGGTGGGGGTATTTGAGGGGCTAAGCCGGCCTTTTGCGGCCACCCGCTACCACAGCTTGGCCATCGAGCCCTCCACCTGTCCTGAAGAGCTGGAGGTGACGGCTCAAACGGACAGTGGGATCATCATGGGGATCCGCCACCGCCGCTACCCTCACGTGCAGGGGGTGCAGTTCCACCCAGAAAGCATTTTGACCACAGAGGGCAAGCGCCTGCTAGGCAACTTTCTGCGCCTGGCTCGGCACCATGGTTCGGGATCGCCCCAGCCGGCGGCTGCCGTCGTCGCGTCAGGGATCCCGTGCCCATGAAGCGTCGCCAACTTTTGCAAGCCAGCGCCGGCCTGCTGGGATCCCTTGCCGTAGGGGGTCAGCGGGCGGGTGCTCAAACAGGGGGATCCCTGGAGTTCACCCCCCAGAGCCTGCAACTGACCTGGCTGCACCACAGTTGCGTTTTGTTCGAGGGGGAGGGCAAGCGCTTTCTGGTCAACCCCTTCCGCCCGGCGGGCTGTACAGCCGGCTACCCTGCTCCCAGCGTTGCTGTCGATCTGGTGCTGCTCAGCAGCCGTCTCCTGGACGAAGGGGCTTTGGACGTGGTGCCGGGCAACCCCAGGGTGCTGTTTCAGCCGGGGGACTACTTCATCGACGGGATCCGCGTGCAGGGGGTGCGCATGCCGCGGGGCCCCCGCTTTGGCCTCAACGTAGGCTGGCGCTGGCGCATGGCCGGGATCGACATTGTCCATTTGGGAGGGGCACTGCAGCCCATTGGCCGGGAACAGTCCATCCTGCTGGCTCGCCCTGACCTGTTGCTGGTGCCGGTGGGGGGTGGGCCGAAAAACTACGATCCCGCCGCGGCCAAGGCGGCCATCGAAGCGCTGCAGCCCAAGTTGGTCATCCCAACGATGTATCGCACCGTCGCCGCCGCCGACTCCCAATGCGATCTGGTGCCTTTACAGGCGTTTTTGCGTCTCTTCCCCGCTGCTGCCCCGCAACCTGCCCTCAGCAACCCGTTGCTGCTCTCGGCCCAGGCTCTGCCCAGGCAGGGGCTCGCCATCCTTTTCTTTGAGGAATAGGGCTATGCGAGGTCAGGTCCTAAAAATCGCTGTCGGACTGGGATCCCTGCTAGTGGGGGGTCTGGGATTCTATGGATACTCCCTACCAGAAGATCCACAAGCCTTGGCCCAAGCCAACCCGCTGCGGCTGCAACTGGCTCTCTGGCTAGGGAAAGACGCCAACGCCGTCGATGGGCGGGGCAAAACAGCCCTGTTTTTTGTAGAAAGCGGCCTCAAGGCCCGCCTTTTGCTGGCAGCGGGGGCGGATCCCAATCAACTAGACCATGGGGGAGCTAGCCCACTGCACCAAGCCGCTCGCCTGGGCAACCCTGAGGTTACGAAAGCCCTGCTCCAGGGAGGGGCGGAGGTGAACGCTCGTTTTGGCGCCGGTGGCCTTCCCCTGCATTTTGCCGCTTGGTCCGGCAACCCCGAGGTCGTTCGGCTGCTGCTGGAACATGGCTCCGAGATCGACGAGCCGGACGGCTACGGCCTCACGCCCCTGCGCATCGCCCAGGATCTGCGCCGCTGGGAAGCTGCAACCCTGTTGTCCCGCTGGCCCCGCTCCGCCTCAACCGACGGGCATACAGATTGATTCCCCTTCTCTACCACCCCAGCACCCAGGCGAAGATCAAAGGCGCCACGATGGTGGCATCCGACTCGATGACGAACTTGGGCGTGTCGACCCCTAACTTGCCCCAGGTGATCTTCTCATTGGGCACTGCCCCCGAGTAGGAACCGTAGCTGGTGGTGGAGTCGCTGATCTGGCAGAAATAGCCCCACAGGGGTACGCCCTGGCGACCCAGATCTTGATGGAGCATGGGCACCACACAAATGGGGAAATCCCCAGCAATGCCGCCGCCAATTTGGAAGAAGCCGATGGAGCACTCTGCCGAGGTGCGCGTGTACCAGTCCGCCAGGTGGATCATGTACTCGATGCCCGTGCGGACGGTATGGACATGGCGGATCTCGCCGCTGATGCAGTGGGCAGCGTACATGTTGCCGGTGGTGGAGTCCTCCCAGCCCGGTACGTAGATGGGCAAGTCGGCCTCCATGGCCGCATAGACCCAAGAATCCCGCGGATTGATCTGGTAGTAGGGCTCCAGCCGGCCGCTGCGCAGGATGCGGTAGATGAACTCGTGCGGGAAGTAGCGCTCCCCCGCCTGATCGGCAGCCGTCCACTCTTCCAGCAGAGCTTTTTCCAGGCGCCGCATCGCCTCTTCTTCGGGAATGCAGGTATCGGTTACCCGGTTCAGGTGCCGCTCCAGCAGCTCCTGCTCCTGCTGCGGGCTGAGATCGCGGTAGTGGGGCACCCGCTCGTAGAAGTCGTGGGCGATGAGGTTAAAGATGTCTTCCTCCAGGTTGGCGCCGGTGCAGGAGATGGCGTGCACCTTGTTCTGCCGAATCATCTCGGCCAGAGAAAGGCCCAGCTCTGCCGTGCTCATGGCGCCGGCCAGGGTCACCATCATCTTGCCGCCTTTCTCCAGGTGAGCAGCGTAGCCCTTGGCGGCATCCACCAGGGCGGCGGCGTTGAAGTGGCGAAAGTGATGCTTAAGAAATTGGCTGATAGGACCTTTGGCCACTGCTTCTGCGGTTATCATGGTTGGGTTTCTAAGCAAGGCGGGTTCGCCTTCCCAAGGCACAGACTTCGTATCATAGCCAAACCTAAGAGCGCTGGCAAGCTTTTAGGGATCCCTTCAACCTTTTGTTTTGGACATTGCCGGCATGGCCATTGCTCTAGAGTACGTTCGCGAGATCTACTATCGGCCGCTGCTGCAGTTGGTGTACGAGGCGCAAACGGTGCATCGGCAGCACCATCCGCCTGGCCGGGTTCAACTCTGCGCCCTGGTCAACATCAAGTCGGGCCGCTGCCCGGAAGACTGCGCCTATTGCCCCCAAAGCGCCCGCTACTCGACAGGGATCGAGACCTACCCCTTGATCTCGCTGGAGTCGCTGCGTCAGCAGGCCATGGCCGCCCAAAGGGCCGGCGCCACCCGGCTGTGTATGGGCGCTGCCTGGCGGTCGGCCCCGGCAGGGGAGGCGTTTGAGCGGGTGTTGGAGATGGTGCGCCTGGTGCGCAAGCTGGGGATGGAAGCCTGTGTTACCCTGGGGATGGTGTCGGCTGCCCAGGCGCAGCAATTGGCGGCGGCGGGTCTGACGGCCTACAACCACAATCTGGACACCTCGCCGGCGTTCTACCCCCGCATCATCACGACGCGCACCTATCGGGATCGCCTGGAGACACTGGCCCATGTGGCGGCAGCCGGCCTGCAGATCTGCTGTGGCGGCATTGTCGGCCTTGGGGAAAGCGACGAAGACCGCATCGGCCTGCTGCACGTTCTGGCCAACCTGACGCCGCCCCCCACTTCAGTGCCCATCAACGCTTTGGTTCCCGTGGCCGGCACGCCCCTAGGCCAGCTTCCCCCGCCCGATCCGCTGCTGCTGGTGCGCACCATCGCCACGGCCCGCCTGCTGCTGCCCACCGCCCAGATCCGGCTCTCGGCAGGGCGAAAAAACCTGTCCGAGAGCGAGCAGGCGTTGTGCTTCTTGGCGGGGGCCAACTCCATCTTCACCGGGGAAAGGTTGCTGACCACGCCCAATCCGGGCCAGGCTGCCGATGCGGCTTTGCTCGAGAAGCTGGGCCTGCAACCTCTGTAGAGGCATCTCCCCTTGCCCTTTCGGGATCCCTGCTTGTAACAATCTTTGCAGAAAATCGAACCCTCTTAACCCTGTCGGCAGCCATGCCAGAATGGTGGCGACAGTGTTCTTCAGGGTTGTCCATGTCTCCTGTCAGCACTGCCGAGCCCCTTGCCGAAGTCCAATCCCCTGAGGCGGCTGCTGCTTCTCCTCCCCAGCCCTTGCCGGGGGAGACTGGGGAGCCGTCAAGGGGGGGGTTCTTTTGGGGATCCCTGCGGCGCTGGTGGTCTCGCTGGAAACAAAAGCTGCGCCTGGAGACCCAGTTGCTCTTTGTGGCCACGCTGGTGGTCTCGCTGGTGGTGAGCAGCTTCACCTTCTGGGCCGTCAGCACCGTGCAGCAGGATGCGCGCTTTAACGAAGCCCGCTTTGGCCGGGATCTGGGGCTGCTGTTGGCGGCCAATGTCGCCCCCCTGATCGCAGAAGATCGCATTGGCGAAGTGGCCCAGCTGTCGCGGCAATATTTTGAGAGCACCAGCAGCATTCGCTATTTGCTCTATGCCGACCCGGAGGGGAACATCTACTACGGGATCCCGTTTTCCAACCAGGAGGTGAAAACCTCTCTCAGCCTTGCCCGTCGCATGCAACTGCCGGGCAACCGTCCGCCTGCTGAGGGCCAGCCCCTGGTGCGCGCCCACCTCACCCCTGCCGGGCGGGTGACGGACATTTTTGTTGGCATCTATCATCAGGGCCGCTTTTTGGGCACCCTGGCCCTGGGCATCAACCCCAACCCCGCCCTCGTGCGCTCGACGCAACTGGCGCGCGAGGTCTCGATTGGGGTGTTTTTGGCGGTGTGGGTTCTGGCCATCCTGGGAGCCGTGGTCAACGCTCTCACCATCACCTACCCCATCAAGGAGCTGGTCAAAGGCGTCCAGGAAATCACCAAGGGTAACTTCAAACAGCGCATCGACCTGCCCTTTGGGGGGGAGCTGGCCCAACTCATCGACAGCTTTAACGAGATGGCGGAGCGGCTGCAGAGCTACGAGGAGCAGAACATCGAAGAACTGGCCGCCGCCAAGGCCAAGCTGGAGACTTTGGTTTTCTCCATCGTCGATGCCGCCATTTTGCTGGACGCTGAGTTTCGCGTACTCTTGCTCAACCCAGCTGCCTCGCGCATGTTTGGCTGGGAAGGCGAGCCTGTTTTGGGCAAGCCCTTGCCGGAGCTGTTGCCCGAGGATCTGCGGCAGCAGTTGGCCCGCCCCCTGATGCAAATTGCCCGCGGGGATCAAGAGGCAGAGGAAATTCGCGTCAACCTCAGCGGCCCCACCAAGCGCGTCATCCGCATCCTGCTGTCGCCGGTGTCGGATCCGCGGCGGCAAAACCTCAAGGGGATCGTGATGACGGTGCAGGACATCACCCGCGAGGTGGAGCTCAACGAGGCCAAGGCCCAGTTCATCAGCAACATCAGCCACGAGCTGCGCACCCCACTCTTTAGCATCAAGTCCTTCATCGAGACCCTCTACGAGTACGGCGAGCAGATGTCGCCAGAGGAGCGGCTGGACTATCTGGAAATTGCCAACCGCGAAACCGATCGCCTCACCCGCCTGGTCAACGATGTGTTGGATTTGTCCCGTCTGGAGTCGGGGAAACAGTACCACTTCGAGGCTGTCGATATTGCAGCGGTGATCGAGCAAACCCTGCGCACCCACCACCTGCAAGCCCGCGACAAAGGGATCCAGTTGCGCAAGTTCGTCGATCCGGATCTGCCCCTGGTGTGGGGCAACTACGATCTGCTGCTGCAAGTGATGACCAATCTCTTGGGCAATGCCCTCAAGTTCACGCCCTCGGGAGGGCTGGTGACGGTGCATGCCCACCCGGTCGTGCAGGCGGATGGATCCCCGCAGGCGGTGCGGGTGGCGGTGGCCGATACGGGCATCGGCATTGCCCCGGAGGATCAGGAGCGGATCTTCGACCGCTTTTTCCGGGTGGAGAACCGCGTCCACACCCTGGAGGGCACCGGCCTGGGCCTGGCCATCGTGCGCAACATCCTGGAGAAACACCACACCCGCATCTGCCTGGAAAGCAAGCTGGAACAGGGATCCACCTTCTGGTTCGACCTGCACCTCTACACCGAAAACGGGCCGCTGGAGTTTGCCGCCCAGCCAGGCGAAACGGATCCCCCCAGTTGCCGCTGGCGGGAGGACTCCCGTCACACCCATCAATCTTGAGGAGCAGAAATGGACAGCCTACCGGCAATTTTTTGGGATTGGGCCTCAGCGCTGCCTGCGGCTTTCGCATTTTTGTGCCGCTGTTGGTGATGAACCTGGCAGCTCGCTCCGGGCATCTGCCGTTGGCTCCCGATCTGCAGTGGATTGGGTCGGAAGAGGCGCTGTCGGTTTTTGCGGTGGCTACCTTTTTCGAGGTTGCTGCCTACTGTGTACCCTGGGTGGATAACCTGCTGGACGTGGTGGCAACGCCGGTGGCGGTAGCGGCCGGGATCCTGGTGATGTCGGCGGCAAGGGATCCCTCTACACTGGAGAAGGTTTTGAGTTGTGAGGGGTTGCTGCCATGCCGCCTCGCTGGCCCCGGAAGCCCTCCCGTCGGGATCCTGAGTTTCGCAAGCTGGATGACCGCTACACCTACGCGGCGCATCTGGCTGTTTTTCTCTGCAGCGCGTCGGGGCTGGTGTTTTTCCAACAGCTGTATCGGGCCGATTGGCCGTGGCTGCTGCCGCTGTTGGGCGGGTGGGGCCTAGGCCTGGGGATCCACAGCTTCTGGATCTTTTTTGTGGCCCGCTATCCTGCCGATCCGGGTTTGGTGGAGCTCCCCCCCGAAGCCAACGAAGACTCTGCAGAAGCCGGCTAGCGGCCTCCTTCAAGGGGAGCCAGAAGAGAAGAGGCGCTGTCGTCGTTGCCGCTGCAGCAGCAGGGGGGAAAGGTCGCTCTCGTCGTAGATATCCCCCACCAGCTCTTCCAAAATGTCCTCCAGCGTAATGAGGCCGGTGGTGCCGCCAAACTCATCCACCACGATCCCCAGGTGTTGGCGGGAGCGCAGCATCTCTTTGAGCAGCAGGCTGACGCGCTTGGTCTCGGGCACAAAAAAAGGCGGGGACATGGCCTTGGTCACCTCGGCATTGCCCTTTTGCTCCAGGTAGCGCAGGGCCTGCTTGAGGTGGATGACGCCGACGATCTCGTCCTTGGATTCCCCCTGCACGGGGATGCGGGAGTAGCCCGTCTCCAGGCAGAGCTTCACCACATCCTGCAGCGTTTTGTCGTGGGAAATGGTCTCCATTTTTACCCTTGGCTTGGCCACATCCCCAGCCTGGAGCAAATCCAACGCCAGCGCCCCGCGAAACAGGCGCCGTTTTTGCCAATCCAGTAGCCCTCGCTGCCCCAGCACATCGATCAACAGCTGCAAATCCTTGAGGGAAGCGGTGGCTGTCAGCGGCGAGAGCTCCAACAGGTTGAACAGTCTCCTGACAACCCACTCAGAGGCAGCGGTAAAAGGGCGCAGCAGCACCGAGAGGACATGGACAGGCCGCACCACCCAGCGGAACACTGCCAGCGGATGGCTCACCGCCAAAGACTTGGGCGCCACTTCCCCCACCAGGAGCACCAGGATCGTGGTGGGCACGGTGGCGGCCAAAGCTCCAAACTGGGATCCCAGCAGCTCAATAGAGATGGTGGTGGCCAGGGCGGCAATGCCGATGTTGACAAAGTTGTTCACCAACAACAGGGTGGTGATCATCCGTGAGCGCTGTTGTTGAGCCAGTCGATAGAGGCCTTGCGGATCCCCTTGTTCTTCGATCAGGGACTCCAAGCGCAGGTTGTCCATAGCCGTGATGGCGGTTTCCGCTCCGGAGCAGGCCCCTGAGAGGAGAAGCAGAAAAGCCAGGAGGAGGACATTACCCATAGTGCTCGCGGCTACCCAGAGCCGGATACGAGTGATTTGGGCCGAGGGGGAGCAGGGCAGGCCAGTATCTCTTCGTCAATAGGATTCCTACCTTAGCGGTTCTGGCCAAGCGCATCGCCCCCCCAAGGCTCAACACCTCAGAATTGAATTGGCCCCATCTCGCAAGCTTGAGAAAATCTTCAGGGTTCAGATAACTTCAGATAATATCGAAATGGGCTGCCCCGGATCGCTCCAAAAGCTGCCGGTACAGCCTCACAATTTTGTCTTCCACCTCAGCTTGGCTCAGGTGATCCGTGTCGATCAGAATGGCATCGGGGGCAGGCCGCAAGGGAGAGATAAGCCGCTCGCTGTCGCGGCGATCCCGCTGCTCGATCTGAGCTTTTAACTCTTCGAGGGACACCACTTGTCCTTGGGCTTGCAGTTGGTGTTGCCGGCGCTGGGCCCGCTCCCCCACCGAGGCGGTCAAAAAGACTTTCAGCTCGGCATCAGGAAAAACATGGGTGCCGATATCTCGCCCCTCCAGGACGGCCCCCCCATCCCGTCCAATGAGGCGTTGCCGCTTCACCAGCTCCTGCCGTACCCCCGGCACTGCCGCCACCTGAGAAACCCAGCGGGTCACCTCTGGGGAACGAATGGCCTGGGTAACTTCCTCACCGTCGGCCCAGATGCGGGTGGGTTCGTCGGCCGAGGGGCCACTTTGTAGGGTTAGTTGGGTTTGGGCAGCCAGTTGGGTCAGTTGCTCGGCGTCGTCCAACGGGATCCCCCGCTGCAGCGCCAGCCAGGTGATGGCCCGGTACATCGCCCCCGTATCCAGGTACAAGAGCTGCAGTTGAGCGGCCACTGCCCGCGCTACGCTGGACTTCCCGGCCCCTGCCGGGCCGTCGATGGCAATCAGCGGGCGACGCCCCCTTTTCGGGGAAGGAGGCACTGCACTCTGCTGTTCTTGGGGCAAGGGATCCACCCCTTCCGGGGAAAGGAGCAGGTTGTCGATGAGGCGAGTTTGCCCTACATAGGCGGCGATGGCCAGTAGCCCCTTATCTTTCACCTCCGATAGGGGCTGGAGGGTTTGCGGATCCACCAATTCCAGATATTGCACGCGCAGCTCGGGGGTGCGCTCCAGCTCAGCACGGGCGGCGGCCAGGATCCCTTCGGCGGAGGGATCCCCGGCTTGCCAGTGGTCGTAACCTCGGCGCAGGGCGCGGTACAGGCTGGCGGCCACCTGCCGCTCCACTGCCGAAAGGTAGCGGTTGCGGGAGCTGTAGGCAAGGCCGTCGGCTTCTCGCACGGTGGGGCAAGGGACAATGGTGGTGGGAATTTGCAGATCTTGAACCAGCCGCTGGATAATTGCCAGTTGCTGGGCATCCTTTTGGCCAAAATAGGCCCGCTGCGGCTGCACCAGGTTTAGCAGTTGCAGCACAATGGTGGCCACGCCGCGAAAATGCCCCGGTCGGTGGGGGGCGCAGAGGGTCTGCAAAAGGGACTCAGGAGGCATGACCCAGGTGCGATCGCCGGCAGTGGCCGGGTCGGCCCCCATCTCCTGCGGGTCGGGGGCAAACACCACATCCACGCCCGCGGCTTCACACAGAGCCCGATCCCCTTCCTCGTCGCGGGGGTAGCGATCCCAGTCTTCGTTGGGGCCAAATTGGAGGGGGTTGACAAAGATGCTGACCACCGTGTGGTCACACTCTTGGCGGCAGCGGCGAATTAGGCTGAGATGTCCTTCGTGCAGGGATCCCATCGTTGGCACCAGGCCTATGGTAGATCCCCGCCAGCTCGCTACCTGCTCCCGCAAAGCCGCCACCGTGCGCAGCCACTGCATCGCCATGCCACCTCACCTGCTGAGCCACTCTCTTGCCGACGGTTTGGTGCCAGCTTTTTCCTCCCTGGCTTTCACAGACCCATCTTATTGCCGCGCTGATACTGTCTGTAGGCGGCCACAAACAGGCCTGCCAAGGTAACCAGCACCATCCCCAAAACGATCCCCAGCAAAATTGGCTCGATCACAACCTAGGCCTCCTACTTCAAACCTAGATCATGATAAGCCAAGCCCAAACTCTTCCTCACCTTGCCCGGGGGGATCCCTGCCAAAAGTCAAAACAACGAAGGTACAGGGGACGCCCCCAATTGCCTCGGTGGAGGGTCAAGTCTCCACGGCTATGGCTTGCTCTTTGATCGCTTTGATCGCTTCGTTGAACCTGCAACTGTCCCGCCCGAACTTGCCGAAAGATGTTTCCCAACCACAACTGCTCTCCCGCTTTGAAGGAGTGTCTGGCTGGGCTGGAAGAGCAACTGCGCCCTCTGGCAGACAAGGCCGTTCCCCTGTTGGTGGCAGACTCGGATCCGCTGCAAGTGTGGGCTGCCGTTTTGGCCTGCCAACACCTGGGGATCCCCCTCTTCTTGGCCAATCCCCACTGGGGAGGACGAGAGTGGGGGCAGGCTCTGGCCAGCCTGGGATCCGCTTGGCGCTGGCGGCGAGGGCAGTTGCAGGAGGGTTCTGCCTCCTCCCACCCCCCTCTGCAGCATTGGCAACAGATCCTACCCAGCGCCGATTGGCCAGTAATCGGGATCCCTACCGGTGGCTCCGGCGGCCAGGTGAAATGGGCAGTGCACTCCTGGCGTACCCTCAGCGCCTCTGCCAGAGCCCACCAGCAGCACTTCAGCGTGGATTGCGTCCATAGCTATTGTGTCCTGCCCCTGTACCACGTCAGCGGCCTGATGCAAGCTGTTCGTTCCTGGCTGAGCGGCGGCCAGTGGATTGTCTGGGATTGGAAACGACAGCAGCAGGCCGAGGCCTGGGATCCGCCTTTGCCGGGCAGCTTTCTGTCGCTGGTGCCCACCCAGTTGCAGCGGCTGTTGCTCAACGCCCAGCCGGGAGTCTTGGAGAGCCTGCGCCAGTTTCGAGCCATTCTGGTTGGCGGCGGCCCCACCTGGCCCAGTTTGCGGCAACAGGCCCGGCAACTGCACCTGCCCTTGGCCCTCACCTATGGCATGACCGAAAGCGCCTCCCAGGTGTGTACGCTCCTGCCGGAAGCCTTTTTGCAGGGGAGCGATAGCCTGGGGCGGCCCCTGCCCCACGCCACCCTGGAGATCCGCGGCGAAGCAGGGGATCCCTTGCCCGCCCAGACGGCGGGCCACATCCACGTGTGGGCGGAATCCCTGGCGCTGGGCTACTACCCTTTGGCGAGGGAGGCTGATGGCCTGGGCAAGTGGCAACAGCGGGGCTTCACCCCTGGAGATTGGGGCTATCTGGACTCAGACGGCTATCTCTACTGGCTGGGCCGCGCCGACGACCTGATCCTGACCGGCGGGGAAAAGGTGATGGCGGCCGAGGTAGAAGGGGAGATCCGGGCCAGCGGCTGGGTGGAGGATGTGTGCGTGCTCGGCCTGCCCGACGGCGAGTGGGGCCAGCAGGTGGTGGCGGTGGCCGTGCCCAAGGCTGGGATCCCTGCCCTCCCCGTAGAGCTGGAGAGGCACCTAAAGCAACACCTGAGCCAACAACTGAGCCCCTTCAAGCACCCTAAGCAATGGCTATGGTGTGCCGGGATCCCGCGCAACGCCCAGGGCAAAGTCAGCCGCCAACAGCTGCGGCAGTGGGCGGCCCAGCAGTTGAGACTGGCAACGCCAGGCAGCTAGCCGGATCCCTCCCGGATGCCCAGACGGGCCAAGTCTCGCCAGATTTCAAAGGCCAACTCGCGGTTGTGTGGCTCTGTGGCCAAAGCTTTTCTCAAGTAAGCCTCTGCCTGCTGGTAGCGACCCTCGCAGATTAAATGATTGCCGAAGCGCTGATAGGCCAAAGCCAAGATGTGGATGGCTTCCTTGGAGTTGGGAAACCGCTTCAGCAGCGCCTCCGCCAGAGCCACTGCCGTGGGCAACTTACGCTCGCGCCAAGCCGCCTTGACGCGGGCAATCCCTGCCTCAAGGGATTCCCGAGCCGGTGGTTCTGCTGAGATGGAGCCTGACCCAGTGGTGCGTACAACCACGCGCCTTTCCCCCCTCACAGAACTGGGTGGAGAGTGTCGTTGGGCGTTGTAGCGCCGCCGCTCTTCAGGGTTGCTCAGCACTTGGTAGGCCTGGTAGATCTGCTCAAATCGTTCTCGGGATCCCTCTCCTGCCACATCGGGGTGAAACTGCCGCGCCAACCGGCGAAAGGCTCGCTTGATATCTTCGCTGTTCGCTTGGGGAGAGAGGTTCAGGATTGCATAGTAGTCCATGAGCGGCAGCAGAAGAGAGGGTGAGGGGCTGCTGAACCTGGGCGAAGAGTCAGCTCTGGCTCGGAGCTACGCCGATCATGCCATGCCAACCTGGGCTGAACCAAGGGATCCCCTCGGCGCTCATGCAATTTAGATCCAATCTAGTAGAGAATCATTCTCATGTTGAGGCATGGTGCTGCATTGACCATTCTGACTGAGCGCTAAGAGGCATCTCTTCGCACAGCTACCTCAGAGGCAGGGATCCAGTGCTAGACTTTGCCCAAGTTGTAAATTCCAGACTTTGCCTAACTCTACTCCTAACTGTTCTCAAAGTACTTTTAGCTGTCTCTAAGTCCTATTTCTGAGTGACTATGAGCGAAGCACTGCACCGCGCCCTTGCCAATGAAGACCCGCAAGGATTGCTGGCTTACTTGCAGCAAGGGGGAGATGTGAATGCTCCCGATTCGCAGGGGTTCACCCCGCTTCACAAAGCAGTACTCATCGGCAATCTGGAGCTGTTGGACTTGCTTTTGGCTTATGGCGCTTCCGTCGACTCGATGGATTCCACAGGGGCTACGCCGCTCCATTTGGCTGCTGCCAGCGGCCAGGTGGAAGTGGTGGAGCGGCTTCTCAAGGCAGGCAGCGATATCGATCTGCTAGATCGCTATGGATACACTCCTCTCCATCGGGCTGCCCTAACCGATCAGGCAGAAGTTATTGGTCTGCTGATCCAAAAAGGGGCAAAAACCTGTGGCGTTCTCCACTGGGCTACAGCTACGGGTAGGAAAAGCGTTCTCGCCCGCTTGCTCTCCAAGGGGGCACCGGTGGATGCCGTTGATGAGACGGGGCGAACTCCTCTGCACGAGGCGGCCACACAAGGACACTTGGGCATCGCTCGCTTTCTCATTTTGTACGGGGCCGATGTCAACGCGCGCAACCGCTTCGGGGCGACACCCATGCACTGGGCTGCCTGGGAAGGGCATATCCAGATCCTAGAGCTGCTGTTGGAAAATGGGGCCGAATTAAACCCCCGCAATCACGATGGACACACTCCCCTCGCCTATGCCCAGAAACGTCAGCACAGGCTAGCTGCCCAATGGCTGCAAGACCGAGGCGCAACCCTTTAGTTTGGCTTAAGGGATCCCTACTTCTTGGGAGACGGGAGATAGAGTTGGAAGGAATTCCACAGAAAAAGGAGAGAGGATGTTAGATTTCCCCTCTCCGATCTCTTCGTCGCGGTTAGCGTTAACGCCATCTAGATTCTAATCGATAACTCGCATCTGGTTCAATTCCTTTCTCCAGATTTTAATCTTCTTCCAACATCATTTTTTAGAGAACAAAACAAAGACGGAACAGCTAGCTTGTTCCGAAAACATCCGTTTATCTCCTTACTTTCTAGAGGATTGGTAGCCATTCCAAATAGCTCAAGATACTTCCCCAGCGCTTCACGCCGCTTTCGCTTGCTGGCCCGCCGACGCAAGCGCGATCACCCTCGACTGCTACCTCCTACTTCAACACGATGTTGGCGGAAAACCTCCCCCTCTCCCATTAATTATATTTAGTCTCATTAACTTTGTGGAGAAAAAGGGATCCCTGCCAAGCGCAGGATGGCCAGTTCCGCCGGCGCGGGATCCCTGCTGCGTCCAAGACAAGAGAGGAAGACTGATGGATATGACTCCACCACTCAACCGGGTGACAGTATAGCACTATTGAGATTAAGTTGCAATATATCCCCATGGCACATCGGTTCCTCTTTGATAAAGACTTGCATCAAACCGAGTGAGTCTGGTAGAGTACCTAGCTAAAGTAGTTGGAAAAATTTGCAGCTAGGTCTTCGCAGGTTGCGGAGTGGTGAGCATGACATGGCAACAGGTTCAGGCGGGCGTGTGGTGTCGGCAGTTGGGGCAATTGGCGCCCCAGTGGTGGCTGGGGTGGAGTCCTGAGCAGGGCTTCCGGCTCTATCGCCAAGAGTCCCTACCTTCTCTCTCTGCTTTGCGGATTCGCTGCCAAGAGCGAGATGGCTGGCTGGATGTGTTTTTGGGAGAAGCGGAGCAACATCTCCAGCGGCGGCGCAGTCTCTTAGACGCAACGGCGCGGGTGGCTTTGCACTACTTGCCGGAAGAGCTGGTTCAGATTCGGTCTCTTCCACGTCCTCATGAGCGCATTCCTCTGGAGCTTTGGCAGCGGCTAACCCAGCAACGGAGTTGAGGTCTACCCAAGAATTCTTAAAAAACCATTAAAACCCTTACTGAGCTGCATTCAAAGTCACTTCACCCCGCGGGGATCCGAGGCGACCGGGAAGGCGGAAGTTCTCTTCCCTTCCAGCCTTTCTTGCTCTGGGGGGCGATAGCCCCTCTGCTCTTTTTCTCTCCGCCTGGCCAGGCTTAAGCTGGGAAGGGAAGTGCAGCGGCTGAAGCCATGACCGTTTCTGAGCACCAACCCAAGCCACGCTTTGAGCAGCAAGCCGGTGGGCTGACTGCTCACCGCCTTTTGAAGGGATCCATCATCGGCGCCGGGCAGGTGGGCATGGCCTGCGCCTACGCGATGCTTATCCAGAACACCCTCGATGAGCTGGTGATCCACGACATCGACCGCGCCAAGCTGGAAGGGGAAGTGATGGATCTGGTGCATGGGATCCCTTTTGTGGAGCCGACGCGGATCTGGGCAGGGGAGCTGGCCGATTGTGCCGGGTCAGACGTGGTGATTGTGACGGCGGGGGCCAAGCAGCGGCCTGGAGAAACCCGTTTGGATTTGGTTCACCGCAACGTCGAGATCTTCAAAAGCTTGATCCCGGCCCTGATGGAGCATTGCCCCAGCGCCATTTTCCTGGTGGTGAGCAACCCCGTTGACGTCATGACCTATGTTTCCCTGAAGTTAGCGGGGCTGCCGGCGGGGCAGGTGCTGGGGTCGGGAACGGTTTTGGATACGGCTCGCTTTCGCTATCTGTTGGCCCAGAGGCTGGGGGTGGATCCGCGCAGCCTGCACGCCTACATCATCGGCGAACATGGGGATAGCGAGGTGGCCGTCTGGAGCAAGGTGAACATCGCCGGCACGCCGATTGGCCAGCTCTCGCCGGAATGGGATCCCGCCCATTTGGGCGATATCTTCGAGCAGGTGCGCAATGCCGCCTATGAGATCATCCGCCGCAAAGGGGCCACCAGCTATGCCATTGGTCTGGGGGTGGCACAAATTGTCCAGGCCCTGGTACGGGATCAGCGGCGCGTTTTAACCGTGAGCAGCCTCACCCAGGGAGAATATGACCTGCCGGAGGTCTGCCTTAGTTTGCCGAGAGTGGTCGGTCGGCAAGGGGTGGAGCGCACGCTGGCCATGTCCCTCACCGAGAGCGAGCGGAAGCAGCTGCACCGCTCGGCCCAGATCTTGCGGCAAGTCATCGACAGCATCCGGTGGTAGAGCTGGGCTGCCGGATCCCGTTTGTTTTGGATCCACCGTTGGGTTCGCTACGGCTGTGGCTGACGGCAGGAGGTGGTCTGTGGAAGCGGACGTGCAGCGAGCACAGCAGGCCCAACTTGAGAAAGGCTCCTCTGTTCCCCCCTGGACAGGGATCCCGCTGCAGAAGGGTCTCGGCCAGCGACTGCGGCAACACGTCAACCCCCTGCAGGCTCAGTACCAACAACCCACCCCCCCACCCCACTGGGAACGGGTGTATCGGCGACTGGGGCAGCCCTTGCATTTGGATATCGGCTCAGGGAGCGGACGCTTTTTGCTGCGCATGGCCCAGGAGCAGCCCGACTGGAACTTTTTGGGGGTAGAGATTCGACAGCCGCTGGTGGAGCGGGCCAATGCTTGGCGGGACGAGCTGGGGCTGGATAACGTCCATTTTCTGTTTGCCAACATCAACGTCTCCCTGCGGCATCTGTTTGCGCCGGGAGATCTCAGCCGGGTCACCATCCAATTTCCGGATCCCTGGTTTAAAAAGCGCCATCACAAGCGGCGGATCGTCCAACCGCGACTGGTGGCGGATCTGGCCCTGCTGCTGCAACCGGGCAGCCCCGTCTTCCTGCAGTCGGACGTGCGGGAAGTGGCCGAGGAGATGGTCGATCGTTTCCTAGAGCATCCGCAGTTTTGGAATCCCTACCAGGGGCCCATCGATGACAACCCCTTCGGCATTCCCACCGAGCGGGAGTGGCAGTGCCTGCAGTTGGGTCTGCCCATCTACCGTTATTGGCTAGAGCGACGCTGACCCCTTTATCCGGCTGAAGCCAATAGAAGCTAGGATATAACCCGCTGGAGTTGCCTCGGTTGCTGCCATGTCTCCCTCTGAAGCCACGGCCTCTGTCGATCCCTTTTCCGCTTGGCTTTCTGTTCGCCGAGGGATCCTCAACCTGCTGAGCCTATTGGCCCTTTTGATTGTCGGGCTTTCGCTTTCCAGCAGTTGGTTTCAGCCGCCGCCGCAAACGCAGTTGGATCTGTTGCAAACCAATCTCGCCCTGCAGGCTGCCCGCACCCTCGACGATCCCCGCTATCAGGACCTGGCGCGGGCTCTGCTGGGGCAGAACGTTTTCGAGCTGGCCCACAATCGCTACCAGCAGGTGGCCGACAACTACGCCGAACGCCTGCAGCGCCTCAAACGGATGGCACGGCTGGAAAGGGCGACTTCCTCGGCAGGGGGCAAACCCGAATTGGCCAGGGTATCAGATGCGGTGGGGCCGGCCTCAACTCCAGAAGAAGTGGATCCCGTCCTCCTGGCTTCTGTCCAGGATCTGCAGGCGGAGCTGGACGCCCTGCGGCTGCGCCTGGGTCTGCTCTACGTTTACCAGGAGGATCTGGAGGCAGCCCAGCAGCAGTGGCAAGAGGTAGTCGATCCAGAACGTCCCTTGGAGCTGGAATCCGGCCAGAAGAGGGTGGCACAGGTTTTACAAGGGCTGTGGGGAACGCCACGGCGCATCTTGCCAGAGGCCGAGGTGCAAATCCGCAACCACCTGGACGGTTGGTTTGAGGCGGTGGCCCTGCAGCAGCTCTACCGGCTGCAACAGCGCAGCGACAGCCTCAATGCCCTCAACCAGCAGCAGGAAAAATTGGCCTTGGCAGCCCTGTTCCGGCTGGCGGTGGTGGGCGGGATCCCGCTGCTGGGGGCGCTGCTGGGGCTGGTGCTCTTGTTGGGCTGGCTGGGCTGGAGCTTCTGGCGCCAACGTCCTCTTGTGGGCCCGCCGTGGGAGGTGCCTTGGCCGGGGATCGGGGCGCAGGCGGTCCTGACCGGTTGGTTTTTGGGTTTCATTCTCCTCAATGCGCTGGTGCCTCGCCTTTACACGGTCGGGCTCGGCCTGGGGACGCAGCAGCTCAGCCCTTGGCATCAGGCGGTGGCCCTGTTTCTCACCTACAATGCGGGCGCTCTGCTGGGGGCGGCGCTGTTGTACCGGCTTCTTCGGCTCTATCCCGGTTGGCAGAAGGTGCTGCAGGTGCGGCTGTGGAGCCCTTGGATCCTCTGGGGCCTGGGCGGCTACTGGGCGGCCCTGCCTTTGGTGGTGCTGGCAGCGGCGCTGTCGCAGTTGCTGCTGCCCCAGGCAGGGGGCGGGAACCCCATCTTGCCTCTGCTGCTGGAGAGCCATGGCTGGGGGGCGCGCTTGGTGTTTTTGGCCGTGGTGTCTGTCTGTGCCCCTGTTTTTGAGGAGGTGCTGTTCCGGGGCTTTTGGCTGCCTACTCTAAGCCGCTACCTGCCTATGGGGGCCGCCATTGGGCTTAGCGCCTTCACCTTTGCCCTTGCCCACCTCAACCTTTCCGATCTGTTGCCTTTGACCATGCTGGGGGTGGTGCTGGGGGTGGTGTACAGCCACAGCCGCAACCTGCTGGCCCCCATCCTGTTGCACAGCCTCTGGAATACGGGATCCCTGGTCACGCTGCTGGTGTTGGGGGGCGCTTCCTGAGGGGAGTTTGGCCTACTTTTTCTTGCCGAAGAGGCGGCTCCAGAAGCCGCCGCTATCCTCTTTGCGCGGCGGTGGCACGATTTTCTGGGCCTGGGAGGTCTGACGGCTGGCCGAGGGAACGGGAACCGGCTGTTGGGTGGTGACCTGCTGCAGCCAGCGGCGCACCTCGGCCATCAACTCGGCGTTGGCCGGCTCGAGGCGGCTCGCCTGCAGGAAGTCGGCCTTGGCCATGCCAGCGTTGCCCTGCTTGAGGTGGGCGATACCTCGGTGCAGATAGTAACGGGCCACGTTGGGCTGGGCGCTGATGGCGAAGTTTAAATACTGGATGGCAACCCGGTACTGCTTGCGCTCGATCATGTCCAGCGCCTGCAGGAAGCGGGTCTCAGCGGGGCTAAGTTGCGGGGTTGGGGGCGAAGGAGGGGCGGGCTGGACAGGGGGAGCGGTGGGTGGAGCAGCCGGGATCCCGCCCAAGGTGGTGCGGCTGGGGAAAGGGGTTGGGATCCCCGTCGAGGTGGTGGTTTTGGCAGCAGGGGCGGGGATCCCTTTGTAGCCGGCCTTGAGCAGCAGGTAGGCTAGGTTGAGCTCGCTCAACTGCTCGGTTTTCTCCAGCAGGGTGGCCATAGAGCTGTATTGCTCTTTGGCCAGCTTCTCCACCCGCCGGACATATTCTTCCTGCCAATCGGCGCGCTCGGCCAGGTCTTTGACAGCTTCTCCAGTGGGCCACAGATCGGGGGGTGGCGACTCCAGCAGGCGTTGAACGCGCAGCTTGAGCACAGTCTCATATTCTGACCGCTCTCGCTCCTTGGCCAGCACCTCGTTGGCCGGGCTGACCAGCTTGGCGAAGAGGACGTTGGCCCGCTCTGCCCCTTCCGGATCCCCGACAAAGCGATCCGGGTGCAGAGCCTTGGCCGCCTGCAGGTAGCCGCGTCGGATCCCTTTGGCATCGGCGGTGAGGGGCACGCCCAAGATGGCGAAATGGTCGGTCTCGTAGCGGGCTAGCCCTCGGGTGAGGCGGGGGACATCAGAGTTGGATCCCATAGTTGCCACTTCTCCAAGATGCGTTGCAAAGTTCCGTTTTCGGTCAGGACTGCGATCGCCCCATCCACGGCTTCCTTCAGGGAAGGATGCTGTGAGGATACCACGCCCACCAAAGGAATCGGGAACAGAGGCGGCCCCGCCAGGCGCAGCCGGGATCCCGCCTGGCGCAGGCTCAGGGCGGCAACGGGCTGGTCGACGAGCACCGCATCCAACTGGCCAGCCTGGAGCTGGGCAAACAAGCGATCCGGGTTGCTGGTGGCAAAAAGACGAATGGCGTTGCCCCGCCTCTCGTTGTACGCCTCCAACAGAGCGGCTCCCGTACTGTTAACTACAATGCCCACTTTGCGGCCAAAGAGTTGCGACAGCGCCTCAATGGGAGCTTCCTCTGGCCCGGGATCCCGTACCACCAAGCGCTGCGGGCTGAGGTAGTAGGGTCGGGTGGCGAGAAACTGCTGCGGATCCAAGCCCAAAGCTTCCCGCGCCCCCCAGATGAGATCCACCTCATCCGCTTGCAAAGCCGCCAACTGCTCGCTCCAAGCCACATAGACGGGCTCCACTCGCACCTGCAGCGTCTGGGCAAGCGCCTCCAGGATATCCCACTCGAAGCCGGCGTAGGTTTGCCGCTCCAGGTCGGTGTAGAGGTAAGCCGGGCCCAGGCTGGGATCCAGGCCAACCCGGATGCGCCCCCGCGCCTGAATCTCGGCCCAACGGGAATCGGGAACCTGTGCTCGCTCGCTGGCAGGAGCGGGCAGGGTCGGCTTTGGGGCAGGCTGAGGGTAGGCCGGGATCCCCAAGAGCAGCGCCAGGCCAAACCCTGCCGCCCAACAACGACGCCGGAGCTTTTTCCCGGCCAAGTTATCTCCCTTGCCTTGCGAAAGAGCCATGAGGGCCTTTGCGTAAACCTTACCCAATTTTCGCCTGATCTTTACCTGATCTTTAAACTTTGGCCGTTTTGCTCCCCAGACCGGCGATCCCGCCGCATGGGGAAGGAGACCGGCAGAGGGCTGACCTGGGCCAGTTCTTCCTGAAGAGCAGCGTGTAGCCAGCCGTTGCTGGCCAGCAGGCGGCCACTGTACACATCCACCGGGCTGCCGTCGTAGGCGGTAACCTTGCCGCCGGCCTCTCGCACCAAGACAATCCCAGCGGCAATGTCCCAAGGGGAGAGACCCCGCTCCCAATAGCCGTCCAACTGGCCGGTGGCCACGTAGGCCAAGTCCAGGGCAGCCGATCCACCTCGCCGCACTCCCTGGGTGAGGTGGGTGAAGTGGCAGAACTCGGCGTAGTTGTTGTCGGGGGTTTCGCGGCGGTCGTAGGCAAAGCCAGTAACCAGGAGACTGCGGGAGAGTTCGGTAGTAGAGGAGACGCGGATGGGTTTGCGGTTGCGGGTGGCGCCCATCCCTTGTACGGCGCGAAAGAGATCCCCGCGAAAGATGTCGTAGATCACCCCCAGCACCGGCTCCCGCCCCTCCAGCAGACCAATAGAGACGGCAGCAAAGGGATAGCCATGGGCAAAGTTGGTGGTGCCATCGAGGGGATCGATCATCCAGGCGTAGGCGCCCTGCGGGGATCCCTGCTGGCCGGATTCTTCCGTCAAGATCACATCTTCGGGGAAGTGCCGCCTTAAGATTTTCAAGATAAGCTCCTCGGAAGCGCGATCCGCTGCTGTTACCAAGTCGCCCGGACGTTTCTCCTCAATGGCAAGGGTGCCCCCCACGTAACTGCGCAGCAAAGCCCCTGCCTCCAGGGCCGCCTCTGTGGCCACATCTAACCGACGCAACAGGGCCTCCGTCACACCCACACCTCAAGGCTACAAACCTGCTACCCAGAATAGCCCGCCCGCGGCCAAGGCTGTGGCTCCCAAGGGATCCCTTAAAACGGGAATAGCTCCGACCTGAACCCAAACCCAATTTTTCCAATTTTTTTTAGGAAAAGGGAGTATCTCCAAGGCTGCCTGTGGTGTATAGTAGTGTACATTAAGGCCTATGAGTTTTCCACCAGCCCGCCAACGCCGGGGGGATGTTGGGTGTCTCCTAGTTTCTGGGAACTCTAGGGTTCAGGGAGTTGGACTGGAAGAGCCAGGCTGCCGGGCAGGTAGTTGAGCGTCGAGGAGGAAACGCTGTTGCCCCAGAGCTACGACGATTTTTTTACCTCTACTACGGCAGTGGGCAGAGGCCATCTGTCCGGCAGTCAGGACTTCGATCTGCCGTTGGATCTGTTCGACCAAGTCCCGCAGCAGCCGGTGTCTCACCCGGAGTTCACCCTGTCCATCTGCCATCCTGTCCGGCCCTGCAGCTACATCCTGCGGGAGAGTATCTACACGGTTGGACGGGATCCCTCCAATGCCATCCAGATTGTCAACCGCTTCGTCTCCCGCCGCCACGCCTATTTGGTGCGAGTGCCCACCAAGTCCAATCGCACAGGATTTACGTATTGTCTAGTCGACGGCAACCGCAAGGGGCAGTCCAGCACCAATGGGGTGTTCGTCAACGGCACGCGGGTAGCTACCCACTACTTGAGGAGTGGCGATGTTATCTACTTTGGGCCGGAGATCCGCGCCTACTTCTTCGAGGTGGCCCGCATTCCCCCTCTGCCCAACCCTTTTGAGGTCAACCCTGACCTCGGCAAAGGATCCAACTTGGTTCCTGAGGAGATGAGAGGTGGCCGCAGCCCGTTGACAGATCCAAGGTTGCATCGCTAAAGTAGTCAAGCAGTGTAAATTGGGGCATCGCCAAGCGGTAAGGCAGCGGGTTTTGGTCCCGCCATTCGGTGGTTCGAATCCATCTGCCCCAGTCTTAAGCTGGGCTAGGTCTGCTTGAGACAGCAGAAGGCTTTTTTGGGCAGTTCCCCTTCGCTGATTCGGGAACTTCCCGCTAGGCGCAAGGGTACGCTTTTTGCATTGCTGGCGCGAAGACTTTGGCCAGCAGAGGGCCAATCCGTCAACCTAGCGCAGTCGGCTTAGGGGAGAGGGTGGACAATCGGCCTGGGAGGGAAAGGGAGCCGAATGAGCAGTGCTTGCCGATCCTTGATGGTCGTGGGGACTTCTTCCCACGTGGGCAAAACCCTTTTGGTAGCTGCCCTCTGTCGCCTTCTCAAAAAGGCGGGGAAGAAGGTTGCCCCTTTCAAGGCCCAGAACATGTCGCTGAATGCCTACGTCACCCCGGAGGGCCATGAGATTGCCTATGCGCAGGCTCTGCAGGCTTGGGCCGCCGGGATCCCGCCCGCGGTGGAGATGAACCCGATTTTGCTCAAGCCGCAGGGCAACCTGACTTCCCAGGTCGTCCTCAACGGCGTGGCAGTAGATACCTGTCGCGCCGGCGAGTACTACGAGCGCTGGTTTGCGCCGGCCTGGGAGGCGGTGAAAACGGCCCTGGCCCGCTTGCAACAGCAGTACGAGTGGATTGTCTGCGAGGGGGCGGGCAGTCCGGCAGAGGTCAACCTCAAGCAGCGGGATCTGGCCAACATGCGGGTGGCTTTGCACTTGGGATCCCCCACCTGGCTGGTGGCAGATATTGACCGAGGGGGGGCGCTAGCCCATGTGGTGGGCACCCTGCAGTTGCTGGAGCCGGCCGAGCGGGCCCTGATCCGCGGCATTGTCATCAACAAGTTTCGCGGCGCGCGGGAGCTGCTGCAGCCTGGCCTTGATTGGCTGGAGAACTACACCGGGATCCCAGTGGTCGGAGTTCTGCCCTGGCTGGATTGGGTGCTGCCGCAAGAGGATTCGATGGGCCTTGAGGCGGGCCCTCAACTCTGGGAAAATCGCCGCGAACGTGCCGGGCGGGGGAGCTGCCTGGAGATTGCCGTGATCCGCCTGCCCCAGGTGGCCAATTTTTCCGATTTCGACCCCTTGCTGGCCGAGCCCAGCGTCCATCTGCGCTGGGTTCACCCCGGCCAGAGCCTGGGATCCCCCGATGTGGTCATCCTGCCCGGCAGCAAAACCACCCTCAAGGATCTGTTGGCATTGCAAAAGACCGGCCTGGCCGACCAACTGCGTCTCTATTCCGGCCACATCGTCGGCATCTGCGGCGGGCTGCAGATGTTGGGGCAAACCATCGCCGATCCCGCCGGCCTAGAGGGAGTTGCTGGCACCTACCCCGGGCTGGGCTTCCTGCCGCTGACTACTGTCTTGCAACCCACCAAGGTTACCCAGCAGGTGCAGACGCAAAGCCGCTGGCCCGCCCCCGCTCCCGTCCAGGGGTACGAAATCCATCAGGGATCCACCCAGGCCGATCCCGCTGGCTGCCTGCCGATCTTCGAGCAAGAAGGCCTGGGCTGGCGGGATCCCACAGGCCGGGTCTGGGGCAGCTATCTGCACGGCCTCTTCGACAACCACCGCTGGCGGCGCCACTGGCTAAACGAGCTGCGCCGCCAAAAAGGCTGGGATCCCTTGCCGGAGTTGGACGGCCACTATGCCCAGCAACGCGAAGAACTGCTGGATCGTCTGGCAGAGGCCTGGCGGCCTCATCTGGATTGGCATCAGCTCCTGGAATAGGCCGGGGCCATTGCCAAGGTCTGCAAGAGTAGCTGTATTCTAGACAGGAATTTCCTTCCCCCTGACCTATGCGGCTTCTGGTTACCGGCGGCGCGGGCTATATCGGCAGCCACACCTGTAAGGCCCTGGCAGCCCACGGCCACCTGCCAATTGCCTACGACAACCTGGTTTACGGCCACCCTTGGGCCGTTCGCTGGGGGCCTTTGGAAATCGGCGACATTGCCGACCGCCAGCGGCTGGATCAGGTCATTCGGCAGTATCGGCCCGAAGGGGTGATTCACTTTGCCGCCTATGCCTACGTGGGCGAGTCGGTCAAGGATCCGGGCAAATACTACCGCAACAACGTGGCCGGATCCCTGACCTTGCTGGAGGCCATGCGGGATCACGGGATCCCCTACCTTGTCTTCTCCAGCACCTGTGCCACCTACGGCGTGCCGGAGCAGATCCCGATCCCGGAAACCCACCCCCAGCGCCCCATCAACCCCTACGGCCAGAGCAAGCTGGTGGTGGAGCAGATGCTGCGGGACTTCCAGACCGCCCACGGGATCCGGTTTATCAGCCTGCGCTACTTCAACGCCGCCGGCGCCGATCCCGACGGAGAAATCGGCGAAGCCCACGACCCCGAAACCCACCTCATCCCCCTGGTGCTGGAAGTCGCCGCCGGCCAACGCCCCCACATCACTGTTTTTGGCGACGACTACGACACCCTCGATGGCACCTGTATCCGCGACTACATCCATGTCGCCGACCTGGCGCAGGCCCATGTGTTGGCCTTAGAAGCGCTGGCGTCTGGCCAGCCTGTGCAGGCAGCCTACAACCTGGGCAATGGCCAGGGCTTCTCTGTTCAGGAGGTGATCGCCACGGCAGCAGCGGTAACTGGAAGACAGATCCCGGTGCAAGTTGGAGCCCGTCGACCGGGGGATCCCCCCTGCTTGGTGGGCGATGCCACGGCCATCCAGCGGGATCTCAACTGGCAGCCCCGCTATGCCGACTTGGCCGAGATCCTGCAGACAGCTTGGCGCTGGCACCAAAGGCGGCCCTATTTTGCCAAGGCCACACCGCCGCTCCGGGGGGCTTGACCCAACTGGGATGGCGATCCGAGGATCCAGCGGTACGATCAGGGGAGGTCGACGCCTAGAGCTTGCTTCCGATGGAGGAAAAGACCGCCCCCGATACCCTGGCGGTTGTCATGACCACCGTGGGATCCGAAGCCGACGCCCATCGTTTGGCACACACTCTGGTGGCCGAGCGCTATGTGGCCTGTGCCCAGGTGCTGCCGCCGATCACCTCCTACTACCGCTGGCAGGGATCCCTGCAGACGGAGAGCGAGTTCCTGCTGTTGCTCAAATTGCCCTCCACTGCTTATCCCCGCCTGGAACAGCGGCTGCGGCAGCTCCACCCCTACCAGGAGCCGGAGATCCTGGCTCTGCCGGCTGCTCAGGTAAGCGCTACCTATCTGGCGTGGGCCCGAGAGCAGGTAGGCTAAGAAGAGCGGTACCCTCTCTAGCATGATTGCCCTCTACCCCGGCAGCTTCGACCCCATCACCTTTGGGCACCTCGATATCATCGAGCGGGCCAGCCGCCTGTTTTCCAAGGTGATCGTCGCCGTCTTGAAAAACCCCAACAAGACCCCTCTGTTCAGCCCGGAGCAGCGGCAGGCTCAGATTAGCCTTTCTGTTGCCCACCTAAAAAACGTTGAGGTCGATACTTTTTCCGGCTTGACAGTGGCTTATGCCCGCCAACGGGGGGCAAAAGTTATCGTGCGCGGCTTGCGCGTCTTGTCCGACTTTGACGTGGAGCTGCAGATGGCCCACACCAACAAGCTGCTGGCCCCCGAGCTGGAAACCCTTTTCCTTGCCACCGCCAGCGAACACAGCTTCGTCAGCAGCAGCCTGGTCAAGGAGGTGGCCAAGCTGGGCGGCCCCATCGATCACCTGGTGCCACCGCCGGTAGTTCAAGATCTGCGGGAGCGTTTTCCCTTAGCTGGATGAAGGGATCCCTGCCTGGGAAAACAGGGCCTTCAGCTCTTGCAACGTCTTTCTCACCTTGGCCTGGGCCACCTCCACCTCCGGCTGGTCGTAGGCTTTGGCGGCAAAGTCCAGTTGCTCCAAGCCGCGGCCCATCTCCTTGGCCAGGCGCCGCATCTCCCGCTTGTGCTTGTCCGGCAGGGTGGCCGCCAGGCCGTTCAAGGTCTTGCGGGTCATGCCCATCGGCCCATGGATGTAGGAGCGGATCTCGAGCCAGTCCTCGGCATCCACCAGGCTCTGCAGCTGCTCCACCTGTTGCTCCAGCTGCTGCAGCTCTCGGGGCAAGGCGGCAGCCGCCTGGACGGGAAGGGATCCCAGCCACAGACCCAATGTGAGGATGGCAATCAGCAGCAGATTGGGCCAACGACGCATCATCTTACACCTCCCATCCGCCTTCACAGGCTTGCTTTCTGGCCGTTACTTCCTTGGCCAGCCATAGGCAATCAATAGTGTACCTGGTAACTGCCCTCCAGGCCGCTGTGGGCAGAGGGGCAAATCGGTTAGCCTAGAGCTGTAAAAGAACGTAAAGAGCGCTCCCATGCAACGCATCATCCTCATGACCGGCAAAGGTGGGGTCGGCAAGACCTCGATGGCGGCAGCAACCGGCTGGCGTTGTGCCGAGCTCGGCCTGAAGACCCTGGTGTTGAGCACGGATCCGGCCCACTCCTTGGCCGACAGTTTCGACCAGCCCCTGGGCCACGAGCCGGTGGAGGTCAAGCCCAACCTCTGGGGAGCAGAGCTAGACGCCCTGCAGGAGCTGGAGCTGAACTGGGGATCCGTCAAGACCTACATCACGCAGGTGTTGCAGGCCCGCGGGCTGGATGGCGTGCAGGCCCAGGAGCTGGCGGTGCTGCCGGGGATGGACGAGATCTTCGCCCTGGTGCGGGTCAACCGCCACTACGACGAGGGCAAGTTTGATGTGCTGATTATCGACTCGGCTCCCACCGGTACGGCCTTGCGCCTTTTGAGCCTGCCCGATGTTTCCGGCTGGTACATGCGCAAGTTCTACAAACCTTTGCAGGGGTTGGCGCGGGTGCTGCGCCCCATTGCCGAGCCGATTGTAAAAGGGCTAACCGGGATCCCCCTGCCGGATGACCAGGTGCTGGATGCCCCCTACGAGTTCTACCAGAAGATCGAGCGGCTGGAGCGCATCCTCACCGACAACCGCATCACCTCGGTGCGCCTAGTCACCAACCCCGAAAAGATGGTGATCAAGGAGTCGCTGCGGGCCCATGCCTACCTCAGCCTCTACGGCGTCGCCACCGATTTGGTGATTGCCAACCGCATTTTGCCGGAAGGGGTGGTGGATCCCTACTTTGCCGCCTGGAAGGCCGCCCAGCAGAAATATCGCCAGGAGATCCACGAGAACTTTGCCCCCCTGCCGGTGGTGGAGATCCCGCTTTACCCAGAGGAGCTGGTGGGGTGGGACGCCCTGGCCCGCCTGAAAAAGGATCTCTGGGGGGAGCGCAACCCGGCGGAGGTGTTCTACGCCGAGCAGACGATGAACGTGGCTAGCGACAACGGCCAGTACCGCCTGGATCTGTACTTGCCCGGGATCCCAAAAGAGCAGGTGGAGCTGAGCAAAACTGGCGACGAGCTCAACATCCGCATTGGCAACCACCGCCGCAACCTGGTGTTGCCCCAGACCCTGGCCGCCATGAAGCCGGCCCGTGCCAAGATGGAGGAAGATTACCTGCGCATCCATTTTGCCGCCTGAAGCCGCAGGGCAGTGTCCTGCTTGCCGTTTGCCAAAAAGTAGGCTTGTTGGAGTTGTTCCTGGTCGAGAGTGGGCATATTTGCAGGACGGGAGGAACTCTGGCTGGAAGAGAGCCCACGGAGGGGTGGGGAAGCGCCTTCATCTAGCTGTAGCCCTCTTCGGGCAAGGAGTTGGGCAGCAGCCTGGTTGGCCTCCATCGGTGGGGCCTATTCTCCAACCGCTTGCCCTACACCGTCCAGCTTGAGCCATGCTGATCATCAAGGTCACCTCCTTGGGAGGTTGCTCTTCTGGCCCAGCGAGGGCCCCTTTTTCGCTTCCTGAGGACTGTTGCGGGAGGTCATGATGCCCCATTCCATGAGCCGAGCAGAGACCCTAGCTCCCATCCATGTGGTGGGTGGGGGGCTGGCGGGGACAGAAGCCGCCTGGCAGATTGCCCAGTTGGGGGTGCCCGTCATCCTGTCGGAGATGCGCCCTGTGCGGCAGAGCCCGGCCCACCACACGGATCAACTGGGAGAGCTGGTGTGCAGCAATTCCTTCGGGGCCCTAGCCAGCGACCGGGCGGCAGGCCTGCTCAAGGAAGAGCTGCGCCAACTGGGATCCCTGGTCATCGCCACCGCCGATCGCCACGCCGTGCCGGCAGGGGGAGCCCTGGCCGTGGATCGGGCCCGCTTTAGCCAGGCCCTAACGGAAGCCATCGCCAACCATCCCCTCATCACCCTGCGCCGGGAGGAGGTGACCGGGATCCCGGAAGGGATAGCCGTCCTCTGCACGGGCCCGCTGACCAGCGAGCCCTTAGCTAAGGCGCTGCAAGCTTTTACGGGCCTGGAATACCTGAGCTTTTTTGACGCTTCCAGCCCCATTGTTACCGGGGATTCCCTCAACCGGGCGGTGGTGTTTCAGGCTTCCCGCTACGACAAGGGGGAAGCGGCCTACCTCAACTGCCCTATGACCGAGGCGGAGTACGAGCGCTTCTGGCAGGCGCTGGTGGAGGCCGAGCAGGTGCCCCTCAAAGACTTTGAAAAGGAGGAGCGCAAGTTTTTCGAGGGCTGCCTGCCCATTGAAGAAATGGCCCGGCGCGGCAAAGATACTCTCCGCTTTGGGCCCCTGAAGCCGGTGGGGCTGGTGGATCCGCGCACGGGATCGCGGCCCTATGCGGTGGTGCAGTTGCGCCAGGAGGACAAAGCGGGCAAGCTGTGGAACCTGGTGGGCTTTCAAACCAATTTGAAGTGGGGAGAACAGCAGCGGGTCTTTCGCCTCATCCCTGGCCTGGAGGCGGCGGAGTTTGTCCGCTTTGGCGTGATGCACCGCAACACCTTTTTGAATTCGCCGCAGCTTCTGTTGCCTACGTTGCAATTTCGCCGCCGGCCAACGCTGTTGGCTGCCGGCCAGTTGGTGGGCACCGAAGGCTACGCCTGTGCCGTGGCAGGAGGGTGGCTGGCCGGACAGAACGCCGCCCGCCTGGCCCTGGGGCTGCCTTTGATCACGCTGCCGCCGGAGACGATGATGGGATCCCTATTCCAGTTCATCAGCAGCGCCGATCCCAAGCACTTCCAGCCCATGCCGGCCAATTTTGGCCTCCTGCCGGAGCTGGAGGGGCAAAAAGTTCGCAGCAAACAAGAGCGCTACGCCCGCTACCGGGATCGCGCCTTGGCTGCTCTGGCGGCCACAGGCCTGGTGCGCCAGGCGCAAACTGCCTGAGTTCCCAACCCTGCAGGCGCAAACGGCCAGCTAGCCTGGAATAAAAGGAGGGATCCCGTGCCCATCCTGGTCGTCAACGCCGGCTCCAGCAGCCTCAAGTCCTCTCTCTTTGCAACCGTTGAGGGCAAGGTGGAGGCCACCCCCCTCTGGCAGGCGCAGGTGGACTTTGCCTACCAGTCCGGCCAAGTCTTGATTCAAACTCGGCGGCGGGGCGGCCCCTGGGAATCTTTTCCCCCCCTTGCCCCAGAAGCTGGCATTAGCGGTTTGGCTCCCCTCTTTCAAAGCCTCTGGCAGGGGGAGGGATCCCCGTTGGCCACAGCGGCTGAGATCAAGGCCATTGGCCACCGGGTGGTGCATGGGGGATCCCTCTATCGCCAGCCCACCTTGATTACGCCCGAGGTGGAACAGGCCATCGAGCAACTAAGCCCCCTGGCACCGGCTCACAATCCCCCTGCTCTTGAGGGCATTCGCCTCCTGCGCCAACTGTTGCCTGGGATCCCGCAGGTGGCTGTCTTCGACACCGCTTTTCACCAGCAGATGCCTGCGGCAGCCGCCCTCTATCCTCTTCCCTACGCCTGGGCCGAGCAAGGGATCCGCCGCTACGGCTTCCACGGCATCAACCACGAGCACTGCGCCCGCCGCGCCGCTGAGATCCTGGGCCGGCCCCTGGAAGAGCTGCAGCTCATCACCTGCCACCTGGGCAATGGCTGTTCTCTGGCGGCCATTCGCGGGGGCCACAGCGTCGACACCACCATGGGCTACACCCCCCTGGAGGGCCTGATGATGGGATCCCGCTCCGGCTCGGTGGATCCGGGGATCCTCATCCACCAGTTGCGCCGGGGCATGGACGTGGAGGAGCTGGATCGGATCTTGAACCGGGAATCGGGCTTGCAGGGCGTGTCCGGCCTCAGCAGCGACATGCGAGTGATCCTGGAAGCCATGCAGGCAGGCCATGCCCGCGCCGAGCTGGCCTTTAACCTCTTCATCCACCGCCTGCGCAGCCAGATTGGGGCCATGCTCATGAGCCTGGATCGGCTGGATGCTTTGGTCTTCTCCGGCGGCATCGGGGAAAACGCGGCGCCGGTACGGGCCGCAGCCTGTGCCAACCTAGGCTTTTTGGGGATCCAGATCGACCCAGTTCTCAACGCCGGATCCCCGCGCAACTGCGACATCAGCACCTCTGATGCTCCGGTGCGGGTGTTGGTCATCTCAGCCCAGGAAGACTGGGCCATTGCCAATGCCTGCCAAAAGCTCCTGCAAGAGGAATAGGCGAAGGAGCTCAGGCTGCTTCTAGCCAGGTTTTCTCCTTTCCAAGGACTGGCTCCGTCGAGACCCTCCCGCCACAATGGAGCCAAAGCCCTGGGCAGGGGAGGATAGGAGGAACCCTCCCTTTCTGCCAAGAGAAGACTTGCAACCCAGCTCATTTGAAGGTAACGGAAACCTATGCAGCCTGCCCAACTCCTGAACAGACGGATCCCCCTGCTGTGGCTCCTGGGCGTCGTTTTGGCGGGATGCGGGGAGACGACCAGCAGCAGCCCCCTGCCCCTGCCGACGCCCCTCCCTCCTCCTTCTCTCACCATCACCGATCTCTCGCCCCGCACCGTCCCCGTAGGGCAAACCCCCACCTTTGTCGTCTCCTTCCGCGTCGAGGCTCCTGCCGGGATCCGCGGATCCAACGCTTTCTTGGCTGCCGTCACCACTCCCCTGGGCAACTTTGTAACCCTAGGGGCTTTCGACGCTTCCCAATTGCCCGGCTGCTTCGTTGGAGCCACCGCCTGTACCGTAACAGGGCTTACCCTGCCCCAGAGCCGCTTTACCGTCACCCAGACGGGATCCCATCAACTCACCATCAGCGTTTTCGATCGCCAGGAGCGGCTGGGCAGCGGCAGCTTTACCTTCAACGGCGTGCTCTAGAGCTCAAAAGCGGAATCCAGCCTTGCTAAGCAAAACGCCACCGAGAATTTGCAAACGCAAGGGGCCTCCTCGTCGCCAGCGCAGACGTTGACAAGGCTTTGCTTCTCTGAGGAGAAAGCCATTTCCAGTAGCCATAGAACGGCTTGCTGCCTAATACCTGCACTTTCTTGGGAAAAAGGGTAAACTACCCGGCTCCAACCGCCCTTCACACCCCCCGTATACGGGGGGATGGACCTACATACCTGCACAGCCAAGTTGCTGGACAGCCCAAACCGTGCATGGATTTCGCGGTCACTCAGAGACTGAAGCTGAAGAGCGTTGGTTATCTTCTCTGGCGTGTTTTGGTTGACAGGCCTGGGCAAAGGCATCCAAAGTTGCATCCAGCTTTGTGGCTTGCGAGGCAGATACCTTGAGCTTGCAGAAGATAGTCAGGACTTGGGTCATGCTGGTTATATTAGGCGCTATCGCTCCCCACCGTATAGACGGTGGGGTGTCCCGCGCATTCAGATGAAGGCTGCTGGCCGGACAGGCGCTAGATTGGCTGATTAACCATGGATACTCGCCTAATCAACATCGGCTTTGGCAATATCGTCGCCGCCGGGCGCGTTATCGCCATTGTCAGTCCTGAGTCAGCTCCCATCAAACGCATCATTAGCGACGCCCGCGAAAGAGGCCAGTTGGTGGACGCGACCTACGGTCGCCGCACCCGCGCCGTAATCATCACCGATTCCGGGCACGTCATCCTCTCGGCCATTCAGCCGGAAACCGTTGCCAACCGCTTCCTTACTGCCAAAGTCGGTGCGCCGGAGGAACCTGAGTAAGGGCCTCACAAGCAGCCTGCGAGGCCGAGAGTGAGATATCCTAAAACAAACCAAACCAGCCAACTGTCCAGCCGTCCTTTGTCGCTCTCCGCCTATGGCAGTTTCTTCCACTACGCTCTCCTCGCCAACTCCCCCTGAGTGCCTGCAGCAACAGGAAACCCCTCGGCCTCCTGCCACTCGCGGTCGCCTGGTGGTTTTGACAGGGCCCAGTGGGGTGGGCAAAGGCACTCTGGTCAGCCAATTGCGCCAGCGCCACCCTGAGCTGTACTTTTCTGTCTCGGTAACCACCCGCCCCCCCCGCCCTGGGGAACAGGAAGGCGTCAACTACTACTTCCGCACTCGCGAGGAGTTCCTCAACCTGATTGAAGCCGATGAGTTGTTGGAATGGGCCCAGTATGCAGGTAACTTTTACGGCACTCCCCGCGAGATCGTGTTCCAAAAACTCAGCCAGGGTCAGGATGTGCTTCTGGAAATTGAACTGGCCGGGGCCCGCCAGGTGAGACAACAGTGTCCCGATGCCATTCGCATCTTCCTGTCTCCTCCCTCGCTAGAAGAGCTCGAACGCCGCATTCGCGAACGCGGACAAGACTCTGAAGCCAGCATCCAACGCCGTCTGCAACAGGCTCGCAAAGAATTGGATGCCAAAGACGAATTCGACTACGTGATCGTCAACGACAATCTAGAGCAGGCTCTACAGGAGCTGGAAGCCTTGCTTTATCCTCCCTCTCCAGGGAAGGGGCAATCCTAGGAGCTCTGCGACTCTACGCGCTTTTTTCCGAGAGCTCGCGTCTTTTTCTTAACTAAAAAACGGCGACACAAGCCTCGGCATCCACGCCAAGTGCTTTTTGACACTCCCCCGACTCAAGTCGGGGAATTCTCACGCAGTCCACAACCGGAATCGCGAAGGCGCTGTCAAGACGCCCCTACACACAAAGGGATAGCTTGGTAGCCCCGCACTTGAGTGCGGGGCGGAAAAGCCCGCTAGCCACTTTAGTCGCTTACCCATGATGGGGGTCGTTGATATAGTTTCATAGCTCAAACAACCT